>WLWR01000174.1 GCA_012103495.1 Legionellales bacterium | reverse complement strand
TTCCCGAATTGAATTAAGTATACTGTCCCCCTATTTCCCGAATTGAATTAAGTATACTGTCCCCCTATTTCCCGAATTGAATTAAGTATACTGTCCCCCTATTTCCCAAGAATAGGAGTAGTACCGTAGCGGAAATAGGGGGACAGGAAATAGGGGGACAGTATACTTATTTGCGAATTGAATTAAATATACTGTCCCCGAATTCCGGGAATTGAATTAAGTATACTGTCCCCGAATTCATGGGAATCGGGGGACAGTATACTTATTTGCGAATTGAATTAAGTATACTGTCCCCCTATTTCCCGAATTGAATTAAGTATACTGTCCCCGAATTCATGCCCGAATTCATGAGTTACTTCTATGTATCACTCCGGCACCATTAAGATTATGAATACACTCAACAAGCAATTTCTCTAAAAGCAGCTTATTTTTTGAGTCATGGTGTAAGTCATACTCTTCTCAACCTGGGTAATAAGCTTATGCGCTTGTTTGATAAATAGTTGAAGCAGCAAAAAATTTAAGCACCATCTTAGAAAAGATTGACATACAATCTAGATTTAGCTCTGACAATCAAATCATGTTAGTGTACGATTTCACGTTTCCAAAACCTATTGGTAAACTTAGAGCGGCTGTTTTAATGGAATTCAAAGAACAACTTATTTCTAAAATAGAATTGTTTTACGATGGCAGGCCTTTTGAAGAAAAAAAAGAAGAAATTTTCTCGCAAAAATGAAGGGTTATTAACATGAGCAACATTCTAAAATTCTGGCAGGTAGACGCCTTCACCAACCAGCGCTTTAAAGGCAATCCAGCAGCCGTGTTTCTTTTAAACACAGCACTGAGCGACACTTTAATGCAGAACATCGCTATTGAAATGAACTTATCTGAAACTGCTTTTGTCTTAAATCAGGAAGGGCAAAATCCACTTTTACGCTGGTTCACCCCCATGGGTGAAATTGACTTATGCGGTCATGCCACACTCGCATCGGCTCATATCTGCTTGAGTGAAATCCATCCACACTTAAACGAGATAACGTTCGATACAAAATTTGTTGGCCCTTTGCACGTTGCAAAAAATCAAACCGGTTACACTATAAATTTCCCATCACGTTTAGGCGATAAACTTCCACTATCCAAAATTCCAACGTCTGTTCTTGATGCTTTAACCGATGCACAACCCATCGATGCCTATCAAGCTCGTGACTTGATGCTTGTTTACGACAATGAACAAACCATCCAAACGATGTCGCCAAACTTCACCGCACTGATGGACTATCCTCACTTTATTATTGTCACCGCCCGGTCAAATCATTCTCCATATGATTTTATATCCCGCTTCTTCTGCGCTGCAGATGGCATCCTAGAAGATCCAGTGACAGGCTCAGCACATTGCACCACGACCCCATACTGGGCAACTAAACTCGACAAACTTCATTTAAAAGCCTACCAAGCCTCCAAGCGCGGCGGTGAACTCACCCTAGAAGTCAAAGGCAACCGCATTCTTATGACCGGTGAAGCAATCACTATTCTAGATGGGACGATGCGTTAGTCATATAACTAAATCAAGGGACCGCATGCTTATACGAATCACCACTATTTCGGCATGAGAAACCCCAACAACTCAGGAGATGGTTTTATTGGTATTTAACATAGCTGCTTATTGCAAAGGCTTGGCAAGCCTGTTACCATCGGCGCTGTCTCACCGGTCCCCTCGCGACGATACACTGTCAACCCCGTCAGATCCGGAAGGAAGCAGCGGTAGCGGTCGATTCGAGCGCCGAGGTGTGGCGGGTGGGGCTTTGCGAATCAACCCATCAGCAGCGTGGCTGAAATATAATAATGACTTATCAAGTTCTTGCCCGCAAATGGCGACCCCAAACACTGCAGACCATCGTTGGGCAGCAGCATGTATTAAAAGCATTGATTAATGCGTTAGATCACCAACGTCTGCATCACGCTTATTTATTCACCGGTACCCGCGGCGTGGGCAAAACCACCATCGCGCGTGCGCTGGCCAAAGCCTTCAATTGTGAAACTCGCGTCACCAGCCAACCTTGTGGGCAGTGCGACATTTGCCAAGCGATCGATCAAGGACGCTTCATGGATTTAATTGAAATCGATGCCGCATCCAAAACCAAAGTTGAAGACATGCGTGAATTGTTAGACAACGTTGCTTATGCCCCCACACAGGGACGTTACAAAATTTATTTAATCGATGAAGTACACATGCTGTCCAATCACAGTTTTAATGCTTTGTTAAAAACATTGGAAGAACCGCCAGCACACGTTATTTTTTTATTCGCCACCACCGACCCACAAAAATTACCTGTCACTGTCTTATCACGTTGCTTGCAATTTCATTTAACCGCGCTTAGCCCAACACAAATCCAAACCCATTTAGCCTATATTTTGCAGCAAGAACAATTGCCTTTTGACGAACAAGCATTAGCAGACATTGCGCAAGCGGCGCATGGTAGTATGCGCGACGCACTTAGTTTATTGGATCAAGCCATTGCCTTTGGCGGGCAAACAGTCTCCACCGCGGCGGTACGTGACATGTTGGGATTAATCGATTCACATCATTTATTGGATTTGCTCAATGCCTTATTAACCAAACAAGCACCAGCGATTTATCAAATCATTCACACCTTGGCGCAACAAGCGGTCAATTTCATGCAAGTACTGGAAGAGTTACTCACATTACTGCACCACATTGCCATCATCCAAGCGGTTCCCGACGCACCGTTGGCTTATCGTTACGATGCCGCCACGTTAGCACCGCTGGCTCAGCAAATACCACCGGCTGAAGTGCAATTGTTTTATCAAATCGCCCTCACCGGCCGGCAAGATTTACCCTTGGCACCCAATGCACAAATGGGCTTTGAAATGTTAATGCTACGCATGCTGACGTTCAGCCTGGCCCCGGCGATTGACCGCAGTGCTTTGCCAACAGCAAACAGCCACACTCCCGATACCACTTCACCCACAACCACACCGCCCAATACAACATCCAAAGAAACAGCACCGCAAACACAAACAATAAACCACCGTCCTTCACCAACCCCATCAACCAACACCGCCCCCAAAGAAACAACACCGCAGATACAAACAACCACCCAATCAACAACTATTGAAACCAACTCATCAGTGTCAACAGCTGCGCCCCATCACAACACATCCAACCCAACTCCAGATCCCGCGACCCTCGACTGGAACACTCTTATGCCTCAATTAAAGTTAACCGGCATGGTCAAACTATTAGCCGAGCATTGCACCATCAGCACTTGGCAAACACCGCAATTACACTTATCATTGTCGGCGAATCAAGCACCCTTATTGACAGAAACCGCCAAGGAACGATTGCAGCAAACGTTAACGCAACAATTGAATCAACCGATCCAATTGACCATAACCGTCACGAATGAAGCGATGAACAGTCCCGCGCAGGTAGCGCAACAACAACAACAAGCGGCGTTGCAACAAGCA
>WLWR01000173.1 GCA_012103495.1 Legionellales bacterium | reverse complement strand
ATTACACTTCTACCCGTTAAGCCTAAACCAACAACTGCTGTTTTACCCATTGCTCTACCGTAGCTTCATCGTGACAAGGCCCACTAAAACTAGCACCAAAGTAATAATCCAAAACCGTACTATAACCCGCGGCTCCGGCCAGCCTTTTAATTCAAAGTGATGATGGATTGGCGCCATTTTAAAAATACGTTGACCTGTGAGTTTGAACGACAACACTTGCAAAATCACCGATAACGTTTCGATGACAAACAACCCCCCCATGATCAACAACAATAATTCCTGTTTAACCAACACAGCAACAATACCTAAGGCCGCGCCTAAACTCAGGGATCCCACATCACCCATGAATACTTGAGCCGGGTAAGTATTGAACCATAAAAATCCCAGTCCCGCGCCCACCAATGCGCCACAAAATACACTTAATTCTCCCATCCCAGCAGTATACGGAAAAGCTAAATACGCAGCATACTCGACGTGTCCCGACACATAAGCAAACACCCCTAACGCCCCAGCAACCAAGACAATCGGCACAATGGCCAAACCATCCAATCCATCGGTTAAATTCACTGCATTGCTGCTACCCACCACCACCAAACAGGCAAACAAAGGAAACAACCAACCCAAATGAATTACCCATGATTTTATAAATGGGATCAACACCTCACCGGCAATACTAGGTTCAGCCATTACATACAACATGATGGCAACACTCAAGGCAACCGCAACTTGCCAAAACAATTTCCAGCGCGGCGGCAGCCCTTTGGCATCGCGCAACACCAATTTGCGATAATCGTCGATGAAACCAATCAAACCAAACGCCAAGGTAGTCAACCAAACAATCCAAACAAATCGATTGGTTAAATCACCCCACAATAACAATGTTACACTCAGGGCAATCAACATCATCACCCCACCCATGGTTGGGGTTCCCGTTTTAACTAAATGCGATTGAGGACCATCATCACGCACGACTTGCCCAACTTTCAATGTGGTTAGCCGCCGAATAATAGCTGGACCGATCAACCATACCACCACCAATGCGGTAAACACCGCCAACGTGGTACGAAACGTCAGGTAATGAACAACTTGAAATCCGGAATAATAATGCTGCAACCAATCCGCCAACCAATAAAACACTGCTGATTCCTTTATTAATTACTGCTGCATAACAGCGTTTAAGACATTCTCCATTTGCGAACTTCGAGATCCTTTAAACAATATTACCGTCTCAGCGGTCAGTCGTTTGATCAAAGCAGTGCTTAACGTTGACTGATCGTCAAAATGCTGACCATTTTCGCCAAATGCTTGACTGGAATGTTGACTGTGTTGGCCACAAGTAAACACAGCGTCAATAGCTAATTCCCGCGCCAATTCACCAATTTGCTGGTGATACTGTTGCGTGTGTTCACCCAACTCCCCAAAATCACCCAATACTAAAATTTTCTGTGTTCCGGGCAAATCAACCATGTAATGCAACGCCGCTGCCACCGACCGGGGATTGGCGTTGTAAGTATCGTCAATCAACCGCGCTCCACTGCGATGTTGATGTGCTTGCAAGCGACCCTTGACCGAATTTACTTGCTGCAAACCTTGCTTAATCACATCCAATGGAATGTCAATCGCCACACAGGCTGCAATTGCTGCCAACGCATTGTACATATTATGTCGACCAGGCAATGGTAAAGCCACATCAAAGGATGTATCAAAACAAGTCACCGTCATGGTAACACAGCCCACCTCATCCACTGCTGCACATTTGGCAGTGATATTAGCAGGTTGTTCCACCCCAAACGTAATCACCCGCGAAGTGGGTAATTGCATTTGCCATTGTTTGGCATAAGGTTCATCGGCATTGAGTACGGCAATACCTGCGGCAGATAAACTTTGGTAAATTTCAGATTTGGCTTGCGCCACCCCTTGCTCACTGCCAAACCCTTCGATATGTGCCGGACCAATATTAGTGATCAACGCCACTTGAGGATGCACCAAACCAGCAGTATACGCAATTTCTCCCATATGATTGGCACCCAATTCAATCACCGCGTAACGATGTTCGGCACACAATTGCAGCAAAGTTAAAGGTACGCCAATGGCGTTATTAAAATTGCCTGGGGTTGCCAACGCAGGACCTTGTTGTTGCAAAATAGAAGCAATCAGTGTTTTGGTCGTGGTTTTACCACAACTACCGGTAAGAGCAATGATCGGCAAGGAAAATTGTTGTCGATGATGATGCGCATAATCCCCTAATGCCTGGACGGTATCGACCACTTGGATTATCGGAAAATCGGCTTGAGTAACCGACTGACTGACCACCGCGCCGACTGCTCCCTGCGCTTTGGCTTGTGCAACAAATTCATGCCCATCAAACTGTTCACCGCGGATTGCCCAATACAAATCTCCTGGCTGCAATGTGCGCGTATCGATGGAAATTTGGGTAAACGACGCATCTCCCCCAAGACATTCACCCTGAACAATGGGCGCCAGCCTCGTCAATTTCATGATTGAATACACCTAATCAAAATTAAATTAGGCGGATTATCCCATAAAATTTACCACGACCACAAATTTAGTTGAGGGATGAACCTTAAAGCAATGACAAGCGGGTTTGCTACAGACTCTAGTGATATTTGTAAACATCTTGCAGATGCGGACAAGACTCGCTGTTGGCCTGTTATCTCAGTTGACATTTTAAGTGAGCAGTGGGCGGTAGATTGCGGTGTTTTGATTAAAAAAAACCACAGGCTTTGCTGCCGCTAATGTGAGGATTTTTCCCATGAAAAACAGCATAAGCTACGGCTCAATACAAGCTTAAGATTCACATTTTAGATGTTAATGAAAGTCAGGATAATCTGATAGCAACCGATGACTACCAAGAAAACACAACACGATGACATCACGATCCAAATTGCGCTTCCACCACCTCGGTATCGCTAAAAGAATACCGTTGCCCTTGAATTTCTTGATAAGTTTCATGCCCTTTTCCCGCGATTAAAATTACATCCCTTGCCGTAGCCTGAGTAAGCGCATAATTGATGGCATCAGCACGTGCTTCAATGACCGTAATGACCGTAGAATTTTTCACCCCTTGTAAAATATCTTGCATGATCGCTTGAGGCGCTTCACTACGTGGATTATCAGAAGTCAGCACCACTTCATCAGCAAATTGCTCGGCAATACTTCCCATTGGGGCACGCTTGCCAGGATCTCGATCACCACCACAACCAAACACACACCAGACTCGCTGAAACGATTGTTGTTTCAGCGTGCTCAACACTTGCTGCAAAGCATCGGGCGTATGAGCAAAATCAATCACCACGGTAGGTTGATCTACTTTACGGATCACTTGCATCCGTCCTGGCGCACCGGTTACTTGATTGATCAACGATAAGCTTTCAGCAAACGGCATTTCCAAAATATTTAACACCGTCAATGTGACCAACAAATTAAACCCATTAAATGCACCCAACATGGGGCTGCTCAACACACCTTGCCCCCAAGGAGTGACAATCTCAGCTCGAATGCCTTGCTCGTTACAATCAATTTTTTGTGCATAAATCATCGCATCACTGTGAGTCAAACTAATGCTGTATCCTTTCACTACTTCCGGCAA
>WLWR01000172.1 GCA_012103495.1 Legionellales bacterium | reverse complement strand
ATTACTCGCCATTGAACAATCTATGGGACGTCGTCGTGATCTTGAACAGGGCCCGCGCGTGATTGATTTGGATTTATTATTGTACGACGATGTCACCATCCATCACCCACGCTTACAATTGCCACACCCTGAGATGCACACTCGCGCATTTGTCATTGTTCCTTTATTAGCGATCGACAAACACATGTGCCTACCGGATGGGCAACCGTTACGCCAGCTTACTTTGGATACTACGAATGTCGCTCAATACTCTGAATAATTTCAACTTTTGCTGCTTCACTGCTTTGCCAACCACCGATTTTAACCCATTTGTCCGTTTCTAAATCTTTATAGTGAGTAAAGAAATGTTCAATGCTATGCAACAAGTCAGTAGGTAAATCATCTGGAGATTGTACCTGAGCGTACAACTGACTGAGCTTTGTGATCGGCACCGCTAAAATCTTACTGTCAGGGCCCGATTCATCGGTCATTTGCAACATCCCTACCGGCCGACAACGAATCACTGAATTATTAATCAACGGCACCGGTGTCAACACCAACACATCCACCGGATCATTATCTTCCGCCAAGGTGTTGGGAATAAAACCATAATTGGCTGGATAATACATAGCCGTCGCCATAAATCGATCCACCATCAGTGAACCACTGGCTTTATCCACTTCATATTTGACCGGGCCACTGTGGGCTGGAATTTCAATTACCACATTGATGTCATTCGGTGGGTTTTGCCCCACTGTTATTTGCGCTAAATTCATGAGTTTCTCACTTGGTTGTCAATTAAAGTTTTTAAGATTCGAGGCAAGGTTGCACCGTTGCCAATTTTGGATCGAGCAACACCCGATCATCAAACACAAAACAATTCCCTTGATAGTGTGCACCACCACACTCAGCAAAATATTGAATAATCCCTCCATGCAACTGATACACTTGTGAATATCCTTCGCGCAGTAATATTTCACTGGCTTTTTCACAGCGAATACCGCCGGTGCAAAACATAACCACCGGTTGTTGTTTCGCTTCAGTGGGTAATTGTTTGACCGCGACAGGAAAATCACGAAAATGAGCGATGTTTAAATCAACCGCTTGGTGGAATGTTCCGGCGGATACCTCATAATCATTACGAGTATCCAACACCGTCATGGGCTTGCCCGCGTCCAACCATGCTTTGAAAGTTTGAGGCGCTAGATAATTGGTCGCGGTGGTATCTAGATTGATAGTACGATCACCTATGGTGATAATTTCCGGTTTAATTTTCACTTTCAATTGACTAAATGGCACAAAATCAGAGTGGCTGCGTTTGAAATAAATATGAGCAAAGCGCTCATCTTGGGCCAATTGAGCAATAAATGCATCAATACCCGTTTCTTCACCAGCCAGCATCAAATTAATCCCTTCTTCCGCCAATAAAATAGTCCCCATCAATTGTTGCGCTCGAGCCCAGGCCTGCAATTGTTCTTTCAACAATGGCAAACGGGTGAGTTCCACAAATTGATACCCGGAAATATTCACGATGTGCATGATCATTACAGCAAGGTCAGTTCAACTGGCCCAGATTCTACCAAAAGAACCTCATAAGAACAAAGCAAAGCGCTAGCGATCTTTTTTAGACAACCTCACACTATCAATAAGTCGTCTGGCAATGCTCGATGACATGGGTAATTTGGGTAAATCAGTCAACCCAAACCACTGAGCATCCTCTATCTCGCCAGGATCCATCACCAATTCCCCCGCTAAATAATTGGCAGTAAACGCAATCATAAAACTGTCTGGGAAAGGCCAGGATTGACTGTGAAAATAAGTCAATTGAGTGATTTGCAACCCCAGTTCTTCTTGAACTTCTCGATGTACCGCTTGTTCGGCGGTCTCACCCATTTCAATAAATCCGGCAATTGCACTGTAAACCCCCGGTTTAAAATGTGGCGAGCGCGCGAGCAAAATTTCATTTTGTCGTTGAATCAGCACCATGATCGCCGGTGAAAATCTTGGAAACACCTGTTGATTGCAGCGACGACATTGTTTGACAATCACATCACATTGACTGTCCAACGGATGACCACACTGACCACAATAGCGCGTTTGCGCATCCCAATTGAGCCAATGGTATGCCCTTAATATCAAATGCTGCAGTGTTTCATCCAGTTGGGTCAAAAAAGCTCTAACCGGATACACTGCAAATCCCAAGTGTCGCAATTGGGTGATGGTTAATTTGCTTTGACCTTTAACGATCACGGTTGCACCATCCACATGCAAGCAATGAATGTCCAATTGTGCCGCTTCAGCACTTGCTTTTAATGGTAATAATGGCTGATCAGTTGAATCACCAACAAGGATTCCCTCATCCATGAAAATTAAGGCGTTAAAAGTCGCATACGTTTGTAGCCCGTCGGCAATGGTTGAAGATTCAAGGTGCATGATTTAAGTTGAAAACATATCCATCAATATTCCACCGCATTATAACGTGACTCTCACCCAACACCACCCAAATCAACCAACCAGCACAAATTAAATTTATCCTACCGTGTGAAAGTGCTATGATTGCCAGCTCATTATGACTCACGTAAGAAACCGACCATGACCGATTGTCTATTTTGCCAAATCGTTGACAAAACGCTGGAAAGCACCCTTGTTTACGAGGACGATCAAGTCATTGCCTTTGACGACCGTTATCCCAAAGCCCCGATTCATCAATTGATCGTTCCTAAAAAACACATTGCTACCATCAATGACACAGCCGATCAAGACACGCAATTATTAGGACACATGATGCAAGTAGCCAAGCAACAAGCTAAGCGCTCAGAAATTGCCGACACAGGGTACCGCTTGGTGTTTAACGTCAACCAGGGTGGTGGACAAGTCATTTTCCATATTCACTTACATTTATTAGGTGGCCGTGATTTAAATTGGCCACCAGGTTAGCATTCGATGGAACAACAATTTAAACAAATCATTCAAGCTTTGGGGGAAGACATCGACCGCGAAGGATTGCGTAACACGCCCAAACGCGCAGCCGAAGCCCTGCAATATTTTACTCAGGGCTATCAACAATCCCTTGACGAAATTGTCAAAGACGCCTTGTTTCAATGTGATGCCGATGAAATGATCATTGTGAAAGACATTGAATTGTATTCATTGTGTGAACATCATTTGGTGCCCTTTATTGGTAAATGTCATGTCGGTTACATTCCAGTTGACGGTAAAATTCTTGGCTTGTCTAAAATCGCCCGCATCGTGGAATTGTTCGCCCGCCGATTGCAAGTGCAGGAAAGACTCACCCGCCAGGTAGCCAATAGTATTCTGGAAACCACCCGAGCCGAAGGCGTAGGCATCATTATCGAAGCCCAGCATTTATGCATGATGATGCGCGGCGTTGAAAAACAAAACTCCGTGATGACAACCTCGGCCATGCTTGGCTCATTTCGTACCGAAGCCAGCGTGCGCGCTGAATTTTTGAATTTGATTCGATGAACTCAACCCTTGCATTGTCTCTTCTCACTGAAATCGCCAGCTGTAAGTAGGCTTCGTATTTTGTATCGTAAATGCCAACTGAGGCAACAAACCAAACGCAAGTAGAGTTCGCATCTTCAAGTGGAATGGGTATATACTAGCGCCCTTTATTTACAATTGA
>WLWR01000171.1 GCA_012103495.1 Legionellales bacterium | reverse complement strand
TCGTGAACGTTTTACCATGGATGACACACTATCCAACGCCGTACAAAAAGTATTTATCGATTTGTATCGTGAGGGTTTAATTTATCGTGGCAAACGCTTGGTCAATTGGGATCCGCAATTAAATACCGCCATTTCAGACTTAGAAGTCATTCCCCAAGAAGAAGCCGGTTCATTATGGCATTTGCGCTACCCTTTGGCAGACCATGACAAAGTGCTTGTTGTTGCCACCACCCGTCCGGAAACCATGTTAGGCGACACCGCGGTTGCGGTTCACCCAGATGATGAGCGTTATCAAGCCTTGATAGGTGGTTTTATCATTCACCCCCTCACCCAACGTAAAATTCCCATTATTGCTGATGACTCGGTGGATCCCAGCTTTGGCAGCGGCTGTGTGAAGATCACACCCGCGCACGATTTTAATGACTATGCGCTGGGTTTGCGTCACCAATTACCCATGATCAATATTTTCACCCCACAGGCCACCTTAAATGATCAAGTCCCTGCCACTTATCAAGGCTTGGATCGATACGCCGCTCGCGAAAAAATTGTGGCCGATTTAACCGATTTGGGATTGCTGGAAACCATCACCGATCACACATTGAACATTCCGCGTGGAGAAAAATCCGGTTGTGTGATCGAACCGTTGTTAACCGATCAATGGTTTATACGCATGGAAACGTTGGCAAAACCAGCCCTAGAAGCGGTTCAACGCGACAATATTCGCTTCATTCCAAACAATTGGACCAAAGTATATTGTCAATGGTTAGACAACATTGAAGATTGGTGCATCAGTCGCCAATTATGGTGGGGGCATCGCATTCCCGCCTGGTACGACGATCAAGGCCAAGTGTATGTGGGAGAAACTGAAGATCGCGTGCGCAGTCATTACAAACTCAATCGTGACATTCACTTACACCAAGATGAGGATGTATTAGATACTTGGTTTTCCTCAGCGTTATGGCCTTTTTCTACACTCGGTTGGCCACAAACCACTGCCGATCTCACTAAGTTTTATCCGACTCAAGTCTTGGTTACCGGCTTTGATATTATTTTCTTCTGGGTGGCGCGCATGGTGATGATGGGATTGAAGTTCACCCATAAGATTCCATTTCATGAAGTGTACATTACCGGATTGATTCGAGATGCCGAAGGCAAGAAAATGTCAAAATCCAAAGGCAATGTGTTGGATCCACTCGATATTATTGATGGCATCACTTTGAAAGATTTGATTGCCAAACGCACTCAACATTTAATGCTAACCTCTGCCAAAGATAAAATCATTGCGCAAACTGGTAAAGAATTTCCAAACGGCATTGACGCGCATGGGGTTGATGCATTGCGTTTTACTTTTTGCGCTTTAGCCAATATGGGACGCGACATTCGTTTTGACTTAGGACGGGTAGCTGGTTACCGCAATTTTTGTAATAAATTATGGAATGCAGCGCGCTATGTATTGCTCAATTCCGAAGCTGAACAGCAAGACTTAGGCGATGGCCCACTGCAATACAGCATTGCTGATCAATGGATTTTATCTCGGTTGCAACAAACCATTACCCTCGTGCATCGCTATTTCAGCGATTATCGTTTCGATTTATTAGCCAATACATTGTATGACTTTGTGTGGCATGAATATTGCGATTGGTATTTAGAATTGTCTAAACCGGTATTATACGATAATCAAGTATCGGCAGCACAACAACGTGGCACTCGTCACATGCTATTGCACGGATTGAGCACTATCTTAAAATTGCTGCACCCCTTAATGCCTTTTATCACTGAAGAAATTTGGCAACGTGTCGCACCACTGGCTGATGAATCCGGCCCCACCATTATGTTACAACCGTTTCCGCAAGCCGATACAAGCTTGATCAAACCGGAAGTAGAAACAGAAATTGAATGGGTACAAAAAATTGTACTCGGCATTCGTCAAATCCGCGGAGAAATGAACATCGCTCCTAGCCAAGCCTTGAAAGTGTTTTTTTACAAAGGCAATGATCAAGACAAACAGCGTCTCCATACCCATCGCGCTCTTTTACAGCGTCTGGCAAAATTAGAGACCATCACTTGGCTTAAACCTACCGATCAAGCCCCCATTTCCGTCACTGCATTGGCCGATCATTTGGAAATCCTCATCCCCATGGCAGGCTTGGTCGACAAGCAAGCCGAATTGGATCGACTCCACAAAGCCATCACCAAAGTCCAACAGGAACAGCAACGCGTGCAAACCAAACTAGCCAACCCAAATTTTACTCGCAAAGCGCCGGCAACCGTCGTCGCAGAACAACAGCAAAAATTGACGCAATGGGAGCATACCTTATCAAAATTGACCGCTCAGTTACATAAAATTGAATTGCTGTAACTGAACGCCCAAATGAAATTAATTCTCATTTGTTATTGAAAACCATTCTCATTTAAATTAAGCTGAGGCTTTCCAATCACATGAGGATTTCAAACATGAAGCTCCACTGGATATGGTTTCATGCCGCACTGGTCAATGCTCCCACGACTTTGTTGCAAACAATCCATCAAGGAATGGATACGAATCACAGCGATTGTTTGGGCAACACCGCGTTGCATTTGGCAGCATATAAAGGCCATCATGCTTGTGTCGAATTATTAATTTGTTATGGGGCTCAGGTGAATGTTAACAATGAATTGGATCAAACACCGCTGGATTTGGCGGTGGAGTATCAGCAATTGCACTGCGTGAAACCCTTGTTGCAATATGGCAGTGAAGTCACCCAACGAGCATTGCATATCGCCGCCAGTCGTGGGTTAACCCATATTCTATTCGCATTGTTGTGTATGCGCCCAACCGCAATAGAGCAAGCTTGCCGCTGCGCCCGCAAGCATGGCCATGTTCAATTAGCCAATCATTTAATGAAGCATCCATTGAACGATGAGTTATTTTGTGGCGTTTCTATGACGCGCAAAGCACCTACCCCTCCTTCCATTCAAACCAAGTAGCATTCATGCTAGGGGGTGTTGACAATTCTACTCTGAGGGCGCTATCTCTTTGATTTTCTGTGCTGTGCTGCTCATTGGCTGCATGTCAACTGCGCTGCTCAAAAATCAAAGACCTATACCCATTCCACTTGAAGATGCGAACAAGACTCGCTGTTGGCCTGTTATTTCAGTTGATATTTTAAGCTTGCAGTGGAATGGGTATAGTACTCCTCAGAACGAATTGCCAACACGCTCTAGTTAGTGTTCACGGGTGTTAAGGAATTCAATATCGGGCCAACGTTCGATTGCCAAGGTTAAATTCACTCGGCTGGGCGCTAAATAAGTGAGTTGCCCGGCGGCATCCAATGCTAAGTGATTGGATTGTTTGGCTTTGAATTGTTTGAGCACTGTTTCATCTTGCGCGTGGATCCAACGCGCACAAGCAACATTAACCGGTTCAAAAATGCAATCGACGTTGTATTCCATATTTAAGCGCTGAGCAACCACTTCAAATTGCAACACACCCACCGCACCCAAAATTAAATCATTGCGATCCAATGGACGAAAGATTTGCGTTGCCCCTTCCTCTGATAATTGGATTAACCCTTTTAGCAATGCTTTACTTTTCAGCGGATCTTTTAAACGTACCAATTGGAATAATTCCGGTGCAAAATTGGGAAT
>WLWR01000170.1 GCA_012103495.1 Legionellales bacterium | reverse complement strand
ACTGTCCCCCGATTCTGAACTTGAATTAAGTATACTGTCCCCCGATTACCGAACTTGAATTAAGTATACTGTCCCCCGATTACCGATTACTGTCCCCCGATTCTTGAAAGAGGTGTTGCTGTTGATATAACGTGAATGGAAAAATGGTTTGGCGCTTTTTTCACTTCTGTACCACGGCCAATAAGCTTTCCTGTGTTTGTTCCCCAAACAGTTGTGCGACTTGGTGGCCTTGTGGATCAAATATGAAGGTTGCCGGCAACGCCGGGATCGATGATATTCCTAATTGCGCGGCGGGATTGATGGCTAAAATAGGAAACTCAATGCCTAATTGTTGAATAATCGGGATTAAGGCTTGGGTGGAAGCCACTTGATCAAAGCTGACGCCCAAGACCACAACTTGATCGGCATGCTCGTGTGCCAAGGCGTTGAGAGCGGGAATTTCTTGATAACAGGGACGGCACCAGCTTGCCCAATAATTGAGAACCACCCATTTACCGCGTAATTGGTTAAAATCGATGGTTTCTCCTTCCACGGTGGGCACCGTCGGGGCAGGAGGTGCTGTTCCACACCCCAACATCCCTAGCGCTAGCACGCAGCTGAGTAGAATTCGCTGCAACACAATTAACGATTCGCGATAATGAGTGCATACTCATTGGCGATTAAATTTGCGTCGTGTGGTGGGGTAAAGAAAGCGGCTAACTCAGCTTGAGGATTGATCAATACAAAACTGTCACTGTGTTCGACACTGTAACTGTTTGTATCGCCTTGGGCGCTTTCCATTTTAAAATAAGCAATGCCCAGCGGCTTGGTCAACACATCCAGTTGGGTCGTGTCGCTGGCTGTCACACCGCGAAATGCAGTGTTAAACCGTTTCACATATTGATGCATGACGTCTGGTGTGTCTCGCTGTGGATCTACAGAAACTAAGACCACTTGTGGTAAAGGTTCTATCTGATCCGCTACTAATTGCTGATAAATTTGTTGTAAATTGGTCATCGCCATTGGACAAATATGTGCACAATGAGTGAATCCAAAATACAATAACGACCACTGTCCGACCAGTTGCTCTTGAGTAAACGGTCGTTGTTCATCATCCGTTAATTCAAACGCTGGAATCGCGCGCGCTTGTGGCAGCACCGTGGCATTTAATTGGGCAAAATCAACGCTTTTCTGATGATCTTTCTTCAGCGAAGTGTAAATGCCCGCGGCCATCACTACCAAAGCAAATAGAATTAGTAGTACCACGGTGGTTTTTTTACTGTTACGAACGTGTTCAGATTTCATGCTTATTTCTCCTTTAATTACCAATAATGATCAACCAACATAATCATAAATAACAACATTAAATACACAATGGAAAATCGAAATGTTTGTAATGCGATTCGTGATTCCGTTGACCGACGTAAGCGCTCAACCCAATACAAAAAACGCCCGCCTAACAGCAGTGTGCCCAGCAAATAAAAACCACCGCTCATACCAATCGCAAAAGGTAACACACTGATGGCGCACAGCAACAAGGTATACAGCAAAATATGTAATTTGGTATACGCGACCCCGTGGGTCACTGGCAGCATGGGAATGTTTACTTTGGCGTACTCTTGTCGTCGATAAATGGCCAGCGCCCAAAAATGGGGTGGAGTCCAAGTAAAAATAATTAATACCAATAATAAGCTTTCCGCACTGATCGTCCCAGTCACCGCCGTCCAGCCCAACAACGGTGGGGTGGCGCCCGCCAGCCCGCCAATCACAATGTTTTGTGGGGTGGCGCGTTTTAAAAACAAGGTATACACCCCGGCATAGCCCACCAACGTTGCTAACGTTAACCAGGCAGTGAGTGCATTCACTTGGGTGATCAAAATGGCAAATCCCACACTGGCCAATAAGCACACAAACACAATGGCTTGATGTGGTTGAATATTGCCTTGCGCAATCGGGCGTCGCTGGGTACGCATCATCAGCGCATCAATCTGACGATCCAGTAAATGGTTGATACCGGCTGCTGCTCCACCCATCAAACCAATACCAGTCAATCCCCACACTAAAATAGGCCACGGTACAAAATTAGGCGCAGCCAATTGCATCCCCACCAGGGTGGTGAGTAACATCAACAACACCACTTTGGGTTTACATAATTCTAAATAATAACGCCACGCCGATGGCGTCGCCGAACAGGTGATTGAGGAAAGTTGTTCCGTCATCGATTACTCGCGGATCGTACTTGTAAATACAAATTGACTGCCGTAACTAGGATCAATGCGGCAACACCATTGTGCGCGGTGGCCGCCGACAGCGGAAGCAATGCTAACACATTAATCATGCCGATTACAAATTGAGCAACCAGCAACAGCATGAGTAAAATTAAGGGAGTCCGTATTCGAGGTGGCGGTGATTGAATCAACAAATAAATTGCTAATACCCCCCAATACCCCACGACCAGAAAAGCGCCGATGCGATGAGCCATTTGGATGGAAACTCGCTCTGCGGGTCCTAACAATCCACCTTCGTAATTCATCCCTAATGGCATAAAAATATCAAACGCTTGCCAGTGCCACATTGGCCACCAATGACCATTGCAGGTTGGAAATCCCAGACAGGCAATGCCTGCATAATTGGCGCTGACCCAACCACCCAAAGCAATTTGTCCTATCAGTAACAGCAACCCCAGCCCAACCCAGCGGCAAGTCCTAGAGGAAAAGAAATAATCCGTGATGGGATGTGCCAATTGCACTAATTGCGCGCGCCACCCTGCCAATCCAGCGAAAATAGTTAATCCGCCTAACAAATGAGCCATCACGATCAAGGGATGTAATTTTAACGTTACTGTCCACATCCCTAGCAACGCTTGCCAAATAATCAACCCTACTAATACCAGTGGCACACCAATGGGTAAATTTTCACGACGGCGATAAATCAAACTGAATCCTGTCAAGCCAATAATCAACAAACCTAGGCCGCCGGCGGCATATCGATGCACCATTTCGGTCCATGCTTTACCACCGTCAATCTGTTGATCAGGATATTCTGTTTGTATCTGTGTAATTTGGGCTGAGGAACTGGGCGCTAACCATTGTCCATAACACCCGGGCCAATCTGGACAGCCTAAGCCGGCATGGGTTAATCGGGTATAGGCCCCCAGGGTGATCACACTAAAGGCAAGGATCATGGTCACCGTTAGCCATACGATAAAAGTTTTAACCGACATACTTTATCCCACTTGCGATGCTTTCAATAATTTTTTCATATCTTTCTTTTTTTATTATAATAAGAAAAATATATTGAAAATCCAAATTATTTTTTAATAAATACTTCCATACGATTAATTTGAACCCTTTCAGGACGGTCTCTAGTAACTGGTGGTTTAGGTGGTGTTATTTTGTCTTTTGTTTTTAATCCAGGAAAAGATAATGTTACAAATCGATAGTCTTCATTAGTTTTTCTCCAATTCTCTTTATCTTGATCTGTTCCTGCTGCAGGAAACTCCGGGCCAGCATAAGCTCCATTAGTATTAATTTGTATTTGATTTTCAGGTACTTTTAATTTTAAAAGTAAGTTTTTAACTGTATTAGCTCTTCTACCTGCTAATTTTTTGTTATAGTCTTTACTTCCTTCTTTGTCTGTACCAGCTGCAAC
>WLWR01000169.1 GCA_012103495.1 Legionellales bacterium | reverse complement strand
GGATTTGGCGTCAATAATAATCGAGTCACTTTGTAAAATGGAATGTTCAATCAGTGGGAGTAATGCCATCAAAGCACCGGTCGCATAGCAGCCTGGGTTAGCAATTAACGAGGGAGATTGATGTTGTAAGAGTGTTTGATGCCAGGGTTGTAAGCCATAGACTGTTTGAGGGAATGAGTCGGTGGCGGTATGTGGCATTTGATACCAATGTTCAAATTGGTCGACCGGTAAACGAAAAGCACCACTGAGATCGATTACTTTGACCGAGTGCTGAGCACATGCCCTGACTAATTCCATCGATGTTGCCGGTGGCGTCGCCAACAAAACAATATCGACATTGGTGATCTGTTCATTGAATTGGGTCATAGGCCAAATTAGAATTTGATGACGGGCAAGTAAAGGTAACCGTTGGTGCGTTTCGGTTGGATCATGACGACTGAATACGCCGGCCAATTGCAGATGAGGATGTTGTAATACCAACGAAATAAGTGCTTGTCCGCTGTAGCCATGGGCGCCGCAAATTGCAACTAGGAGGTTGGGCTGTGTCATTGATATCCTACTCCGTTGTTGAATGACTGTGATCTTTTGAAACAGAAGAGCATATTAGGTATATTTGCATGAATAGTCAATTAAAATGCATTATATGCACTATAGTGAATATTTAATGAATAAATATTCATCTAGGAATCAATCTAGGAAACATAAATTATGAAAAATGAACTTATTGAAATGGGTGAAAAATACAGTACTCGACATGTATTGGCGGCACCACTGTTAGTAAATCATGGGCAGGGTGTTTATGTTTATGATCAACAGGGGCGCGCGTATTTGGATATGGTTAGCGGTATTTCAGTGGCTAATTTTGGCCACAGTCATCCACGGTTGATACAAACACTCATAGAGCAAGCGCAAAAAATTGCTATTGTGCCGCGATTGTTTCATAACGAACCACTGAACCGATTGTTGGCATGGGCGTGTGAATTAACTGGCATGCAACAGGCATTACCGATGAGTACGGGGGCTGAAATTGTTGAGACAGCAATCAAAGTGGCACGCAAATGGGGCTACTTGAAAAAACAAGTAGCGATTGATGCGGCTGAAATTATTGTGTGCGACAACAGTTTTCACGGTCGCACGGTGACGGCGGTCAGTATGTCAACGGTTGAACAATATCGTCATGCATTTGGTCCGTTAACACCTGGATTTCGTTCCATTCCATTTGGTGACGTGACAGCGTTGGCGCAAGCCATTGGACCGAATACGGTGGCGTTCTTAGTCGAGCCGATCCAAGGCGAGGCGGGGGTGATCATTCCTCCCGCTGGATATTTGACTGAATGCGCCAAGTTATGTCGAGAGCAAAATGTATTGTTTCTTTGCGATGAAATTCAAACAGGCATGGGACGCACGGGAAAATTTTTAGCCGTTGATCATGAACAAGTTCAACCCGATGGTATTTTATTAGGGAAAGCATTGGGAGGCGGATTGTTGCCGATTTCATTATTGGTGGGACGTCAACATTGGTTGGAAGTTTTGGAGCCGGGGGATCATGGGGGTACGTTTGGCGGTAATCCATTGGCGGCACAGGTAGCATTGACGGCATTAACACTGTTATTGGAAAATGATTTGATTGAGCATGTGCAGCGCATGGGAAATTATTTCATTGAACAATTAACGCGGATTGAGAGTCCTGCCGTCAAACAAGTACGTGGCAAAGGATTGTTGATCGCAATTGAATTGAATACCGATGCAGTGGATTGTCAAAGTGTGGTTGGTCAATTGTTGGAGCATGGATTATTAGCCATCAACACTCGTAATCATTCAATTCGATTGTTGCCAGCGTTGATTGTGGAGTCGGAACAAATTGATGCTGCGGTGGCTTTGATTGAGAAAGTTCTCAAGCACAGTACGTGTTGATGTTCTTGTTCTAATTCTTACACCAATCCTTCTATGAAGATGTGAACTATAGCCATTCCACTTCAAGATTCGGACTGCAATGATGTTCGGTGAGATGTTTCAGTTGATATTTTAAGCCGGTAATGGCAGTTAATATCTTGAAGTTAAGAGGGTGTATGCTTTAATTGAAGTGAAAAAATAAAAATAGGTAAGGATATGCATTATTTGGTTCGTATATTGATTTTCTTGCTAGGAATAAGTTTCAGTTTTGGGGTGATGGCTGAAGATAAGAAAATAGAGTTAAAGCAAGCATTGGAGTTAAATAAAGAATTAGATAGCATCAGCTTAGATATTATTCGTATTGACAGTTTGTCAATGTTAGAAGATGTTGCCAAAGATTTAGAAAAAATAAAACAGCAGGCGACACTTTGTGTTACACAGATGGAAAAAGAGTTAGCTGAAATAGAAAGTCAATTGAAGAAAGTTATCTCATTAGAATCGGAATTACCTCCTGAGATAAGTTATCTGAAAGAAAAACAGCAGAGCATCAAACAAATTTTGTCACAGTGTCGATTGGCTGATTTGCGGGTTCGTGATTTAGATTCTGCTGTTAGTGAGCAAATTGAACAGAAATTCTTTTCACAATTGTTTCGTTACAATGATCCATTATGGAAAAAATTTCCTAAAGGATTCGATGATATTACCCAATTGAAAAAAAGTATCAATGGTAAAGTATTGCTCAATACGTTTGACTATGAAATTATTAATTCGTCACTTTGGGCGATAGTGGCATCCTTGATCATCTTAGGTGTCATGATTGGTGTTGGTATTAGAATCAAATTATCTGTTCAATGCCCAGTGGTAAAAAATAAAACTTTTTTTAATCATCTAATGCAATGTGGTCGGAAGTTTTTAATTCGTAATGCTTATTTATTAATTCCATTAACTTTGACCATCATTTTTTTCTCTATATTAAGTATGGTGTATCAGCAGTGGTTAACCATCAATTTGCTTGGTTTTGTTTTATTAGGGTATGCATTGTTTGCCATGCTTACTCGGTTAATGTTTTATCCAGGTCGTCCATTCAAAGCAATTTTGCGTATCCCAAAGCGAATTGGCAAACATATTTATTGGATCCTTCAATCCATTGCTTGGATTTTAATTATTGACTACACATTAGACCTGACTTTCCCTTCTGAAGTTATATCAGAAAATTTATTGAAAATCACCAATGCATTTTTTGTTATATCAATAGCAATTTTATTATTTGTCTTATGCATTCGAGTAATGCAAATTCCATACTTAAAAGTGCATTATCGCTGGTTGATTATGACTATTGGTAGCACAGTAAGTTTTGGACTGATCATGGTTCTGCTAATGGAAATTGTTGGCTTGCATTACTTTGCTCAACACATTTTGATTGGGTTACTTTCCACCTTGGGACTTACTTTGTTGGCATGGAATATATATCAGATTATCAAAGCTGGGTTAGGTATATTTTCCGATGAAAATTCATCTGTTAATCGAAAAGTCCGCCAATGGTTTGGTGCCAAAAGGCAACGACAATTGCCAGAGATTTTTACACTCAAACTAGCTTTGAATATCTTACTGTGGGGCAGTTTGCTCATTGTGCTATTTAATATTTGGGGATTGCCAGAAACTGACTATAAGAAAATTTTGGATACAATTTTTTCTGGGTTTACGATTGGGAAACTTCCTATCTATCCTATGAGAATTGTGTGGTCACTGA
>WLWR01000168.1 GCA_012103495.1 Legionellales bacterium | reverse complement strand
GTTGAACAAGGCATTACCGATATCCGCGGCTCGTGGATTGACGCGCGCGGCGATTGCGAAACATACACCGGGCGCACTGTGCAAGCACAAGACGATGGTCATCGCAACACGCAAACCCAAGCCACCTTTTTAGGATTGCAACGCATCCCTAAACGCGCCAAAGCTGGCGGCAGCGTTACACAAATGTATTACGCACGCCAAGGCATTATCACCCCCGAAATGGAATACATTGCATTGCGAGAAAATCAACAGCGCGCTGCCGCGCAAACAGCGACACCCTCTGAGCGTGATCAACGATTGGCCGGGCACGCTTGGGGAACCCATTTACCACCGATGATCACTCCTGAATTTGTCCGTGATGAAGTCGCTGCCGGTCGTGCGATCATTCCCGCCAATGTAAATCATCCAGAAATTGAACCCATGATCATCGGTCGGCATTTTTTAGTCAAAATTAATGCCAACATTGGCAATTCAGCGGTGACCTCATCCATTGCCGAAGAAGTTGAAAAAATGCAATGGGCGACGTTGTGGGGCGCCGACACCGTGATGGATTTGTCTACCGGTAAAAACATTCATACCACCCGCCAAGCAATTTTACGCAATTCCCCCGTACCCATTGGCACCGTTCCTTTGTATCAAGCATTGGAAAAAGTCAACGGTGTGGCGGAGGATCTGTCTTGGGAAATTTTTCGTGACACCATCATCGAGCAAGCTGAACAAGGAGTGGATTATTTTACCATTCACGCAGGTGTACGCTTGCCATTCGTTCCATTAACCACCGAACGCGTCGCGGGCATTGTGTCACGTGGTGGTTCGATCATGGCAAAATGGTGTATCGCCCATCATCAAGAAAATTTCCTATACACTCATTTTCGCCAATTGTGCGACATCATGCGTCAATACGATGTGAGTTTTTCTTTAGGCGATGGATTGCGTCCCGGCGCGATCGCCGATGCCAACGATGCGGCGCAATTGGCGGAATTAAAAACGTTAGGTGAGTTAACCCAGATCGCCTGGGAATACGATGTGCAAGTAATGGTTGAAGGTCCTGGACATGTACCCATGCATTTGATCAAAGAAAATATGGATTTACAATTACAGCATTGTCATCAAGCACCGTTTTATACATTAGGGCCATTAACCACTGACATTGCGCCGGGTTATGATCACATTACCAGCGGCATTGGTGCCGCGATGATCGGTTGGTATGGCACAGCCATGTTATGTTATGTCACTCCTAAAGAACATTTAGGATTGCCCAACAAACAAGATGTTAAAGACGGCATCATCACTTATAAAATTGCTGCTCATGCAGCGGATTTAGCCAAAGGTCATCCGGCGGCTAGATTGCGTGATGATGCTTTGTCGCAAGCACGTTTTGATTTTCGTTGGCACGATCAATTTAATTTATCGCTTGATCCAATTACCGCGCGCAACATGCACGATGAAACGTTGCCTAAAGAATCGGCAAAAGTTGCTCATTTTTGTTCGATGTGCGGTCCTAAATTTTGTTCAATGAAAATCACCCAAGACATTCGTGATTATGTTGCCCAAGGCATGGCGGAAAAATCCAGTGAATTTAAACAACAAGGTGCACAAATTTATGTTTCTGTAGATGACGATGGCGCACAACGGTAATCCATCATGCATGTAGGCATTGCCGGTGCGGGTTTGGTTGGACGCTTGTTGGCGTGGCGATTGATCCAACAAGGACACGCGGTCACTTTGTTTGACCAAGACAAAATCGAAGGACAACACAGTTGTGCCTTTGTTGCCGCTGGCATGCTGTCACCAGTCACTGAATTAGCCATTACCGAATCGTGTATTTATGAATGGGGGTTGCAGTCACTAGCATTGTGGCCGGAGATTTTAGCCAGCTTATCAACTCCTGTTTTTTTTCAACACCAGGGCAGTTTGCTCACCGCCCATCGCCAAGACAAAGCCGAGCTGGATCGATTTCAAAAAGTGGTGCGTTCCAAATTGACCAATGATCATGCGATTCAATTATTATCATCGCAGCAAGCGCGCCAATTAGAACCGGAATTGGCTTTGGATCAATCAACATTTTATTTACCGCAAGAAGGACAATTGGACAACCAAGCTTTGTTGGCCGCTTTGGCGCATGAGTTACAGCAACAAGACGCACATTGGCATCCGCAAACACTCGTGTTGAATTTAACTCAAACCACCGTACATACAACGCAAGCCGATTTTACCTTTGATCAAGTGTTTGATTGTCGAGGCATGGGTGCACAGGCCGACATCGATGGATTACGCGGTGTACGCGGTGAAATTATTTACGTGCAGGCTCCCGATGTGCATTTGCAACATCCCGTGCGATTGATGCACCCACGTCACCCGGTGTACATTGTTCCCAAACCCAATCAACTCTTTGCCATTGGCGCCAGTGAGATCGACAGCGAAGACACTTCATCCATTTCGGTACGTACTACCTTGGAATTGTTATCTGCCGCTTATGTAGTACATCCTGGATTTGCCGAAGCACGTATTTTACAAACCCATACCCAATTGCGACCAACGTTTGCCGATCACTTACCAAAAATTATTAACGATGCAGGATTGATTCGCATCAATGGTTTGTTTCGACATGGTTTTTTAATTGCTCCGGCATTGATTGAGCAAGTCTTATCGCTTACGGAATTATCTAGGAGTCACGCATGATTGAAGTTACCTTAAACGGTGAATGCATCACTCTTGCTTCACAAACATTATCAACTGCTTTAACACACTGGGGTTACACCATCGGCACCTGTGCAGTTGCTCTCAATGGTGATTTTATTTCACACACTCAGTATGCCAATGTGCAATTGACCGATGGTGATAGTTTACAAATTGTTATTCCCATGCAAGGAGGATAATCACATGTTTTGTATTGGCGAAACACAAATTCACAATCGACTGTTACTAGGCACCGCCTTATTTCCATCGTTGACCATCATGCAACAAGCCGTGCAAGCGGCCAATGTTGAAGTGATCACCGCCAGTTTAAAACGTCAGGCCCCGCAAGCAAAAAAATCCGGTGATGGACAACATTTTTGGCACGCATTGCGTGAATTAAATTGTCACATCCTACCCAACACCGCTGGTTGCCGCACGGCCAAAGAAGCGATCACCACCGCCCAAATGGCACGCGAATTATTTAACACCCATTGGGTTAAATTAGAAGTGATTGGTGATGATTACAATTTGCAACCAGATCCATTTGAATTGGTGATTGCCGCACGCGAATTAATTCAGCAAGGATTTGAAGTATTGCCTTATTGCACTGATGACCTGGTATTGTGTCAAAAATTACGTGATTGTGGGTGTCGCACCCTGATGCCTTGGGGGGCACCCATTGGTTCAGGACAAGGACTGTTAAACCCTTTTGCCTTAGCAACATTACGCCACCGTTTACCGGATGTACAATTAATCGTCGATGCGGGCATGGGATCCCCAGCACAAGCGACACAAGCCATGGAATTAGGATTTGACGCAGTCCTACTCAACAGTGCAGTGGCACTAGCGGCACAACCGGTAGCCATGGCCAAAGCATTCCACCTAGCAGTACAAGCCGGCCACTTAGGATTTACCGCCGGCATCATACCCAAACGCGATTTAGCACGCCCAAGCACCCCCCTATTAGACACACCCTTCTGGCAACAAGAAACCAAAGAACCAAAAAT
>WLWR01000167.1 GCA_012103495.1 Legionellales bacterium | reverse complement strand
TCTGTTCACTCGACGGAGTGGTTGGCAGACAGCCAATTGATCAATTTTAATCGCCAAACGTCTGGGAGTAGCAAAGGTTTGCACTTGACCAAAGGTTAATTTAGCTTGTTGCAATTGTTGTGTTAACTCTTGAGCCAACGCATCCGGCAAAGTCAATAATGCTTTGGGAGGCAATTCTTCTGTGCCAATTTCCAACAATAAATCTTGAACGTCACTCATGCCGATGTTCCTGTTAACAACGGAAAATTCAATGCTTCACGCGCTTGATAATATGCTTTGGCCACTGCTCGCGACAAGGTTCTCACCCGTAAAATAAATCGTTGCCGCTCAGTCACTGAAATAGCGTGCCGCGCATCCAATAAATTAAACGCATGCGAAGCTTTGATCACTTGCTCATACGCCGGCAACGGTAAATTCTCAGTCAACAAACGTTGGGTTTCCTGCTCACAGTGATCAAACATTTTCAACAATTGCGCCACCGGTGCTTGTTCAAAATTATACGTCGACATTTCCACTTCATTTTGATGAAACACATCACCATAAGTCCGCAACCCTTGCGGTGTTTTCACCCAAGGAATGTCAAATATGCTATCCACATTGAATAAATCCATAGCAATGCGTTCCAATCCGTAGGTCAATTCACCCGTGACCGGTTGACACACCAATCCACCGATTTGTTGAAAATAAGTAAACTGAGTGATCTCCATACCATTTTGCCAAACTTCCCAACCCAATCCCCAAGCGCCCAACGTTGGCGATTCCCAATTGTCTTCAACAAATCGAATATCATCCACCAGCGGATCAATACCAATGGCCCGCAACGAATCCAAATACAAGGTTTGAATATCGTCGGGTGATGGTTTGAGGATCACTTGCAATTGATAATAATGTTGCACCCGATTAGGATTGTCACCATAACGACCGTCGGTGGGTCGGCGACACGGCTGCACGTAAGCAGCATACCAAGGCTCCGGTCCAATCGCGCGTAAAAACGTCGCAGGATGAAAGGTGCCAGCCCCCACTTCCAAATCCAATGGTTGTAAAATAGCGCATCCTTGGCGCGCCCAATATTGTTGTAGGTTTAAAATTAGGGTTTGAAAATCATTGATTGTGGCAACAGCAGACATAAACGTTTAATCATCTTCTCATTCATGCGCTTAATGCTAAAGTAAAAAATTTTGGGTTGCAAACAAGAAATGGTGTTCGTGTATTTTTAATACTTTGCGCCGGATTAAACAAACCATCATCCAGCGCAAAGATATGTGACCTTCTTCTAATGTGACTTGGTTTTGATTAGCAACAGATCTTCTTCAATATGATCATCGTCCAAATTATCTGTATCCATTTGCATACACGAGGTTGGATCAAATAGTAAAATTGATGATGCCCGTTGGGGTACGGAGGGGATTACGATACTACTGCTGGGCAAGCTCATCATACTGACCTGAGAATTACTAAGTGGTTTGATCAATGTTCCTTCACAAAATACCGCGGGGCGGTATTCCAAATCTCGCAAATAAGTTACGAAAACTTGTAAGTAATCTTCCAACTCTTGATGGCTGTTGCTGATGAAATTGTCGACGGTGAATTGCATTTTGCGCGTATCATCGGGTAAACAACAGGTATACACTAAATACTCCGTTAACCTTCCTGCGGTGTCAATGTGTCGAGTTTCTACCCCACTCTCTCCATGAAATGCCAACTCCCTACGCTCATCAGGCAATAATTTTAAGAAACAATTTCCCTCCAATTGAATGATCATTTCACCTTTTATTGCCGCTTCTGTTTCAATGGACGTTAACTCTGGTCCATCAAATACGGCGTCCATCGCTTGCATAGGGTTTGTCAATAAACTCCCTAAATTGGTTGGAACAATAACTGATGCCATAACAAACACCTCCATGTTTTCCCTGTGACCTATGGCTCGGAAACAACCTTGTTTCCGCTTGCATACACTATAGGAAGGGATTTTCAATTTGGCTATTTTTTTTACAATTTAATGTTTTGTTAAGGATTGGCAGTCGTTATCAAATCGATAAAATCATCCCATATCGACAAGGTGTCATGCGGTCCTGGATGGGCTTCTGGATGTCCTTGAAACGCCAAAATCGGCCACTGATGATGCCGCAAACCCTGAATCGTATTGTCAAATAAAGAACGATGCGTGATCACCCACTCCGAGGACAATTGCGCTTCATCCACCATAAACCCATGATTTTGACTGGTGATAAACACTTGGCGAGTGGTCAAATCAATAATGGGATGGTTGGCGCCATGATGACCGAATTTCATCTTTTGAGTGCCGCCCCCCAACGCTAGGGTCACCAATTGGCAACCCAAACAAATAGCTAACAAGGGTATTTTGTGAGTTAGTAATTGCTTGATATTGGCAATGGCGGTATCACAAGCGGCTGGATCCCCAGGACCGTTGGATAACACAATACCATCCGGTTGCAAAGCCAATACATCACTGGCTGGGGTATTGGCAGGCACCACGGTTACTCGGCAAGAACGATCCACCAACAACCGTAACATGCTGCGTTTAACCCCAAAATCATAGACCACCACGTGTGCTGACTGACTTGTAGACGAAGAAGAAGGTAAGTGCCCAGCGGCAATGCTGCCTTGTTGCCAGGAATATTGTTGGGGTGTCGTGACTTGCTGTGCTAAATTTTGGCCAATCAAACTTTCGCATTTCTCGGCCATTTGTTGAGCTTGTTGCACCTGATCAACATAGGGAGTGATACAGCCATTTTGGCTACCGGTTTCCCGTAAATGATGGGTGAGTGCTCGCGTGTCAATGTCAGCAATGCCCGTTATTTTTTGCTGCCGCAGAAAATCATCCAATGATTGCTCCGATCGCCAATTGCTCATTGCCAATGATAAATCGCGAATAACGATGCCCGCCGCCCAGCTACGCGGTGCTTCCGTGTGATGTTCATTGCAACCAACGTGTCCAATGGGCGGGTACGTAAAAGTAATAATTTGTCTGGCATAAGAAGGATCGGTCAAAATTTCTTGATAACCACTCATGCTGGTATTGAAAACCACTTCACCGGTCACCGTATCCGAATATCCTATCGCAGTTCCGGCAAATGAGGTACCGTCGGCTAAAACAAGTAAGGCAGGTTGAGGCATCGTATTAATTCCTGACAAAATCGGTTGATTCTACAGGTTTTCAAAAAACTTTTTAACCCCTGAAAACCAAGATTTATGTTTAGGATTGTGTTCGCGATTATCGGTTTGCATGCTTTGGTCCAATTGACGCAACAAATCTTGCTGTTCTTTAGATAAATTAACGGGGGTTTCCACCACGACTTTACATAATAAATCGCCCATGCCACGTCCGCGTAAGGCTTTAATCCCTTTGCCACGCAACCGAAAAACTTTACCACCTTGCGTTTCAGCTGGAATTTTCAAGTTCACTCGCCCGGAGAGGGTGGGTACTTCCAGTTCGCCGCCCAATGCTGCGTTAATAAAACTCACCGGCACTTCACAATACAAATCATTTTCGTGCCGTTGAAAAATAGGATGAGGACGAATGTGAACCTCGACATACAAATCCCCAGCCGGCGCACCGTGCACACCGGCTTCACCTTCACCGGATAAACGAATGCGGTCGCCTTCATTCACACCGGCCGGAATTTTAACCGATAGTTTTTTATGATCTTTCACCCGTCCATGCCCTTGACATGTTTGACAGGGATTTGTGATCA
>WLWR01000166.1 GCA_012103495.1 Legionellales bacterium | reverse complement strand
AAACCATTTCGTTTGCTGTGGGTGGTGGTTGCTTTCATCGGCGCAATTGCTCATTTGGAATTGGTATGGTTAGTTGCCGACTTACTTAATGCATTTATGATTTTGCCCAATGTGTTGGCATTGCTGATTTTAAGCCCTGTGGTAGCGTGCTTGACGAAACAATATTTTAATACAAAGCAACATCAACCCCCTTCTTCAGCCACACATTCTTGAATGAAATCCCGATTTTTACTTTTCCACATCATCATTTTAAGTCTGGGGGAAAAGCTAGCTTTGAGTGTAGCTTGGACGAAAAGGTGCTTCAATCCCGCAGTCATGAAATCTTCTTAGACTGGATCAAAGCATCACTTATATACCCATCGTACTTGAAGCTAATCATTTATAGAGGCCGTTTTTTAGGACTTCAAGACGGTGCTGGTCACCTCGGTACGAAACAAAATAACGGCCTCTGCCACAACAATTGATCAGATTATCCTGGCCTGCATTAACATACAAGGTGCGAACCCTATTCACCGGGTGTTAAAATTTTTCAGTGGGCATTTTAAGCGCGCATTGGACGGCATCTTGCGCCGTCCAATGCGCGCTTAAAATTCGCATCAAGGGCTATGTGGTTCCTAATGATGGGAATCGCTGATACTGTTCCTTTTCTTTTTCTACCGGCTCCCTAGCATTGTGAGTTTCTTCTTTATCATTACCATGAGAGTGAGCAAGTCCTAGTAATGCTGCAGTCAATAACCCTGCGGCACTGCCAATGATCAGACCAAATACACTGCCGCTTAATACCGTGCCAACCATCGCGCCAATAAGAATAAGCCCAATGCCAACAGCAGATTCCAATAAAGGATGAGATGTGACAGGGTTGTCTTTTTCATTATTTTGATTGATACGATTACAGGTGTATTCTATCAATGCTACGGTTAACAAACTTGCTGCCCAACCGATGACCAAACCTACACTACTGCCACCGCTGAATACAAAACCAACCACAGCACCAATGGTGATGAGTGCTGTATCGATAAAGGTGCCAAATGGAAAGGACGTTACCTGATTTGCTGCATTCGTCTCTTCATCTTCATCAAATAGCCCCAAAAATGGAATTGAAGGAGTCCTGGTTAATGCAGAAGTTGTTTTGCGGCTCTCTTGTGTCGCTAGAAGATCATCTGTTTGTGATCGAATAGTCATATAAGTTACCTTGATTAAATAGTTAAAAATAAAAAAATTAATTGGATTGTATTAATAATAAATTAAATCCATATTGATTTATTACTGCGCTAATTGTATCTGAAATAAAAGAAAAGACAACTTTAGATAACCTTACGGTAGGAATTCGGGGACGGTGTACTTAATTTGCTTGAGTAATCATGTGTGGCTAGGCACGTTTACGTTGATGCTCTTTTAATAATTTCTTGCGAACCCGGATGTGGTGGGGAGTGACTTCAACCAATTCATCGTCAGCGATAAATTCCATTGCTTGTTCGAGAGTGAGTTGAATCGGTGGGGTGAGTAGGATGTTTTCATCAGAACCGGAAGCGCGAACGTTGGTGAGTTTTTTCTCTTTGGTGACATTGACCACAATGTCATTGTCGCGCGAGTAAATACCAACAATCATGCCTTCGTAGACTTCAGTTTGTGGTGGGATCATCATTTGACCGCGTTCTTGTAAATTCCATAAAGCGTAGGCGCGTGCTTTTCCCGTGCAATTGGCAATCATCACCCCATTGTGACGTTGATGCAGCGTGCCTTTGAGCATGGGGGCGTAATGATCGAACACGTGATACAGCAATCCGGAGCCTGAAGTGGTGGTGAGAAACTCACTGTGAAACCCAATGAGACCGCGGGTGGGGATCAAATAGTCTAAACGCACACGCCCGTGACCATCGGGAACCATGTTTTGCAATTCCCCTTTGCGCATGCCCAGTTTTTCCATCACTCCACCCTGGTGTTGTTCTTCCACATCGACAGTTAATTGTTCGAAGGGTTCACACAATTCGCCTTCAATTTCTTGCATAATCACTTCGGGACGTGAAATAGCCAATTCATAGCCTTCGCGCCGCATGTTTTCAATTAAAATGCCCAAGTGCAATTCGCCACGACCGGCCACCCGAAATTTATCCGGATCACCGGTGGGGGTGACACGCAGGGCGACATTGTGCAGCAATTCTTGCTGCAGACGATCATGAATGCGGCGGCTGGTAATCAATTTGCCATCTTGTCCGGCAAATGGGGAATCGTTGACTTGAAAGATCATGTGAATGGTTGGTTCATCCACTGATAAGGCCGGTAATGCTTCGACGTGATTGGGTTCGCACAGCGTGTCGGAAATTTGCAATTGTTCAATGCCAGTGACGGCAATGATATTGCCCGCATGGGCTTGATCGGCTTCGATTTTTTGTAGACCAACAAATTGATACACTTGTAAAATGCGTCCCTGCCGCACTTGTCCGTGCCGATCGATGATATTGATCGGCATTCGACTGCGTGCTATCCCACGGGTAATGCGTCCAATGCCGATGGTGCCTACATAACTGGAATAATCCAATGAGCTGATTTGCATTTGCAAAGGCCCTTCCAAACTCACTTGTGGCGGTGGGACGTGCTGCAAGATCGCGTTAAACAACGGTTCCATCGTATCGCTGGCTTGATTGAGGTCTAAGGTGGCAAAGCCTTGTAAAGCAGATGCGTAAACAATCGGAAAATCCAATTGTTCATCGGTGGCACCGAGCCGATCAAATAAATCGAAAACTTGATCAATGACCCAGTCAGGACGAGCGCCAGGGCGATCAACTTTGTTGACGACCACAATGGGGTGTAAGCCTTGGGCAAAGGCTTTTTGCGTGACAAAACGAGTTTGTGGCATGGGGCCTTCTACCGCAGCGACTAAGAGTAAAACACAGTCGACCATAGATAAAATACGTTCAACTTCCCCACCAAAGTCAGCGTGGCCAGGGGTGTCGACAATATTAATGTGATAATCACCCCATTCAATGGCGGTATTTTTCGATAAAATGGTGATGCCACGTTCAATTTCTAATTCATTGGAATCCATGATGCGCTCAACGGGGCTACCACGTTCGCTTAGTGCGCCAGACTGCTGTAATAGTTGATCGACTAAGGTGGTTTTCCCATGATCAACGTGTGCGACGATGGCAATGTTACGAATTTGTTGAGTGCTTGACATGAATAAGATAGAGGTCTGTAAATCATAAAGTGACCGGATGATAAAGGATTTTTAGTTAAAATGTAACCATGTTGTTAACAAATTTATTCAGAAGTGGATTGTAGTAGTGGGTTTGCTTCATCATTTTCATCGGTTAATTCCACTTGTTCAATCTTGCTAAAGCGATTGCTAATCTTTTGCGCGGAGGTGTGTACCTCGTGTACATCTTGATGGGCTTGTTGAATGTGGCGTGCCAAATTGTCCATGCGTTTTTCAAAGCGGGCAAAATCTTTGGCCAAATGGCCTAAGTGCGTTTGAATGACGTGTACTTGTTTGCGTGTGGCAGCGTCTTTGAGCACCGTGCGAGCGGTGGTCAAAATGGCCATCAAGGTGGTGGGTGATGCCAACCACACCCGACGTTGATAGGCATGTTCCACTAAATCGGGGTAATGAGCGTGAATTTCGGCAAACACGGCTTCAGCTGGAATAAACATGACTGCGCCATCGGCGGTTTCAGGGGGCAGTATGTATTTATCGGCGATGTCGTTGATATGTTTGCGAA
>WLWR01000165.1 GCA_012103495.1 Legionellales bacterium | reverse complement strand
AATGAGGCAAACAAAGCAGCGGAGAAAGTGGCGACAAGAAAAGCATCACAAAATGTCATCACGGCGCTTGCACCAATTTTACCTGAGTTTGTCGGCGGCTCTGCCGATCTAACAGGTTCGAATTTAACAAGTTGCCCAAGTTTTGAGCATGTGAATGGTAAAAAACCAGGTAATTATATTTCATACGGTGTCAGAGAGTTTGGTATGGCTGCAATCATGAATGGTATAGCATTACATGGCGGCCTTCTGCCTTTCGGTGGTACCTTCCATATGTTCACTGACTATATGAGAAACGGCATGAGAATGTCAGCGCTCATGAAGCAGCGAGTCGTTTATGTTCTAACGCATGACTCTATTGGCCAAGGTGAAGACGGACCAACACACCAACCCATCGAGACAACTTCTGGACTGAGATTTATTCCAAGAATGGAAGTTTGGCGCCCTTGTGATGCAACAGAAACTGCGACTGCTTGGGTTGCGGCTGTTGAAAATGGTGAAAACCCAACCAGTTTAGTATTGAGTCGACAGGGAATGGGTTTCCATTCAAGAACGCCTGAGCAAATCGCCAATATTAAAAAAGGGGGTTATGTGCTCTCTGATTGTGACGGTGATGCTCAAGTGATTATTATTGCAACAGGATCAGAAGTTGATTTAGCAGTAGGCGCTCAAGCAAGCTTAAAAGATGAAGGTATCCATGCAAGAGTCGTATCAATGGCTTGTACTCAAGCTTTTGATAGACAAGATCAAGCATATAAAGATAGTGTATTAACACCAGGCGTAAAAAGAATTTCAGTTGAAGCGGGTGTGACAGACTATTGGAGAAAGTATGTCGGTCTTGATGGTGCCTGTGTTGGTATAGACACTTATGGCGAATCAGCGCCAGGTAAAGTTGTATTCGAACACTTTGGTTTCACTGTGGATAATGTTGTTAAAACAGCAAAATCAGTTCTGTAATTCAAATTAATATTCATAAGGGTAGCTTTGCGGCTACCCTTATTTATTTTTAGAATAGGGGAATGACGTGTCAGTAAATGTAGCAATTTCTGGATTTGGAAGGATCGGCAGACTTGTTTTAAGAGCCATTTTTGAACACAACAGAAAAGATATTAATGTGGTTGCGGTTAATTGCAGCCGGGGTGATATTCAAAGTCACGCCCATCTATTAAAGTACGATACGGCCCACGGTAAATTTGATGCTGAAATTCAGACGCAAGATGACTTCTTTGTTATCAACGGCCATAAAATTAAGTACCTCAACACCAGAGACCCAAAGATGCTTCCATGGAAAGAATTGGATGTCGATGTTGTATTGGAGTGTACGGGCGCTTTTAGAGGTAAAAAATCAAGCGAGTTTCATATTGAGCAAGGGGCAAAAAAAGTTTTAATCTCTGCACCTGGTGAATCTGATATAGATGCCACAGTCGTTTATGGCGTGAATCATGAAATACTCAAATCAAGCGATATATTTGTTTCCAATGCATCGTGCACGACAAACGGATTAGCGCCACTAGTAAAGGTTATTCAAGATGAACTCGGTATTAAATCTGGACTGATGAATACGATTCATTCATACACCAATGATCAATCATTATTAGATAACATGCATAAAGATATTAGACGTGCCAGAGCAGCATCAGGCTCTATGATTCCGACAAAAACGGGCGCTGCTTCAGCGGTGGGTTTGGTCATTCCGGAAGTCAAAGGCAAGTTAGATGGGATTGCAGTACGTGTGCCCACTAATAATGTGTCGCTAGTTGATCTCACCATAGTCACAGAAAAGCAAACTTCAAAAGATGCTGTGAATAAGATAATGAAAAAAGCCTCTGAAGATAATTTAAAAGGGATCTTAGTCTACAACGAGGAACCCCTAGTTTCGGTTGATTTTAACCACACACCCGCATCCTGTTATTTTGATTCAACGTTGACTAAAGTGAGCGCTGATGGAGATCTCGTTAAAGTCTTTGGTTGGTATGACAATGAGTGGGGGTTTAGTTGTCGGATGTTAGATACCGCTGTCGCAATGATGAATGCCAAATAATTTCTCTAAAATGAATCAACTTCAAGATTTTGATTTAAAAAATAAAAAAGTTTTTATTCGTGCCGATCTCAATGTACCAATCAAGTCAGGAAAAATAACATCTTCTCAGAGAATTGAATCCTCATTAGCGACTATCAATTATTGCCTCAAGGCAGGTGCAAAAGTTATGGTGACATCCCACCTTGGGCGACCTAAAGAAGGTGAATATAATCCTGAATTTTCACTAGAACCTGTTGTTAAGTTTCTAGAAAATTATTTAAATAAAAAAATTAATTTGATCAAGGATTGGACAACGCAATCCATTGATGTGGATGCTGGAGAGATTGTTGTATTAGAGAATTGTCGCTTTAATGTGGGTGAGTCTGATAATAATGAAAACTTAGCAAAAAAATATGCCGCTCTCACAGACATTTTCGTGATGGATGCCTTTGGAACGGCTCACAGGAAACAGGCTTCTACATACGGAATTGCTCGATTTTGTCCAAAAGCTTGTGCCGGACAACTTTTTTATAGTGAACTGGCTGCGCTCGAAAAAGTGATGACAAACCCAAAATCACCTATGGTTGCTATTGTGGGTGGAAGTAAAGTTTCTACAAAGCTTTCAATTTTAGATAGCTTGGCTGATAAGGTTGACCAATTAATCCTAGGAGGAGGAATTGCGAATACCTTTCTTAAGGCCCAAGGATTTAATATTGGAAATTCACTTCATGAAAATGATTTTATTGATTCTGCTAAAAAGATTATTCAAAAGCTTGAATCACGAGGGGCATCGCTACCTTTAGTGACGGATGTCATTTGTGGTAAACAATTTAACGAAAATGAAATTGCGGTTAAAAAGAATATTAACGACTTAGAGCCAACCGATATGATTTTTGATTTAGGTCCAGAGACCATGAAAGGCATTACACAAAATCTAAAACAGTCAAAAACCATTTTATGGAATGGGCCGATAGGCGTCTTTGAATTTGACCAATTTTCCAAAGGCACCGAGACGCTTGCGCATGCCATTGCAAATTCGATCGGATTCTCTCTTGCCGGGGGTGGCGACACCATTGCTGCCCTAGAAAAATTTGGAATGATAAAAAATATATCTTATATCTCCACAGCAGGCGGGGCATTTTTAGAATTTGTTGAAGGAAAAAAATTACCTGCCATTGAAATTTTAGAGAAGCGATCAATAATTGAACAATAGATCTCAACTAGACATACAATCCTTACCATTACTCCACCAAGGTAAGGTCAGGGATATTTACGATATCAATCAAGACAAAATGTTGATTGTCACGACTGACAGGATATCTGCATTTGATGTAATTATGAATGAGACGATTCCACACAAAGGGCAGGTGCTAAACCAAATGGCAAGTTTCTGGTTTAAAAAGATTGAGGGTATTGTTCCCAATCATTTGACTCATGAAGATGCCAGCCAATTTGTTACAGAAGATGAAGCGTTAAGGGTAAAAAATCGAGCAGTGGTGGTAAAGAAATTAACACCTATCCCAATTGAAGCCATCGTTCGTGGCTATCTAGTTGGCAGTGGTTGGAAGGAGTACCAAAAAGATCAATCTATCTGTCAGATTGATCTCCCATCTGGACTTAAACTTGCCAGCCAACTTCCAGAAACCATTTTTACCCCATCAAATAAAGCTGCGGTGGGTGATCATGATGAGAATATTTCAATGGCAAGCTGTA
>WLWR01000164.1 GCA_012103495.1 Legionellales bacterium | reverse complement strand
ATCGTCGCAGGGTTGTCAACTGCGAAAACAAAATCAACACCCTCGCGCCAACCGACGTGTTCTAAAGTTTGCCGGAGGATCAAAATCGCCGAGGCTGACACCCAGGTGCGACTGGTCACCCAGCGTGCTAACACCGCCAACGGTGAAGCCAAAACAATCAGCCAATAGTGCCACCCTTGGCAACAGCCATATTCACTCTGTCGGGTGATGCACCCATGCCAATGTCGTTGACCAAACCGATTGCTCATCGTCACCCGCCCCCACTGGCGTAACCAGCGTGAAGGATTGTGTCGACAACGCAAGGCCAGTTGCCATTGATAATGCGCTGACAATCCATCGTTGCTCAATTCAAAGGCAATGATTTGCAATCGATGGTTGGGATCAGCGATTAATTGAAATGTCATCATGCTCTTGCCACCTATTATCGTCTGACTCATGGTGGCAAAATCACCCTTGACGCACAACCGTAAAATCGACTGATTTTGGCAAATGAATCCCCGGTCGATTTTTGTGGCAAAATGCTGCACAATGCGCCTCTTTGATCGACTTAACGAGTGATTTTCACATGGCCAAGGGCAATCCTTCGGTATCCTTGCACATTGACCGGCTAGCGCACGATGGGCGTGGCGTGGGACAAGTCGAGGGCAAAACCACATTTGTCAGCGGTGCACTGCCAGGTGAAACGGTCACTGCTCACTATGTCAAACAACGCCGACAATACGATGAAGCCAAAGTGGTTCACATTGAGAGCGCCAGTACCGATCGGATCACACCGCGCTGTGCTCATTTTTTAACGTGTGGGGGCTGTCAATTGCAGCATCTATCCCCTGATCACCAAATTCAATTCAAGCAAGCCGTCCTGCTTGAACAGTTGGCGCACATTGCTCAGGTACAACCGCAACGAGTGTTACCCCCGTTAACTGCCCCGGCTTGGCATTATCGGCATAAAGCACGTTTGGGTGTGCGTTATGTAAAAGCCAAGCAGAAATTTTTAGTGGGCTTTCGTGAAAAATTTTACCCACGATTCATCGCCGATCTCAATGAGTGTCATATTTTATTGAATCATCCGGGTGTAGCCATTACTCATTTGCAATCGTTATTACCCACCTTACAGATTGGCGAACAGATTGCCCAATTGGAAGTAACTGCCGGCGAAGATCAATGTGCTTTGATCATTCGTCATTTGCAACCCATGCCCGCTACCGATCAACAAACCCTGATCAATTATGCCCAACAACATCAATTGACTCTTTATTTACAACCGGGTGGACTTGATTCGATTACCCAACTGTGGCCAACAGAACCTCAATCTCTGCACTACACCTTGCCACAACAAACATTGCAGTTCGATTTTGCCCCGGGTGATTTCACCCAAGTCAATCCATATATGAATCAGTTCATGGTTAATCAAGCGCTTGATCTATTGGCGTTACGTCCAGACGATGTGGTGTTGGATTTATTTTGTGGACTAGGCAATTTTTCTTTGCCCATGGCACAACAGTGCCAACAGGTTGTCGGTGTGGAAGGCGATACCCAAATGGTTGAACGCGCCAGTGCCAATGCACAACGCAATGACCTTGGTCAGACGCAGTTTTATTGTGCCAATTTAACCCAATCGTTTGCCAATACGCCCTGGTGGCCAGGCCCCTACACCAAACTGCTACTGGATCCCCCGCGCAGCGGTGCTTTGGACATCCTCCAACCTTTGGCCAACCATCGATTCGAGCGCATTGTCTATGTATCCTGCAACCCGGCCACTTTGGCTCGCGATTTGAAAATCTTGATTCACCAACAAGGCTATCAACTCAGTGCCGTTGGCGTGATGGACATGTTTCCTCATACTGCACATGTCGAAGCCATTGCCTTGTTGGAATCTTGACAAAGGTTTTAGGCTCACGGCCTTGCTTGACACCCAGGTATTTCAAATTGAGTTATACCACTTGGCCAAAGCTTCACCGAATTCATGCGGTTTGGATTCTTGGGCGTAATGCAAGGCATCCCCCAAATCAACCATGCTCAAGTTAGGTAACTGCTGTTTCGCCCAGTGCACCGTATCCATGGTGGTAATAAAGCCTGGCACTGCGTACAACAACAGTTTTGGCAACGAGCTGTCCTCTAATTTTTTCGAATACGCCTGGATGATGTTTAACGCTTCTTGGCGATCATCGCCTAATGGCAATTCTTGCAAATATTGCCAGATAGGCAGTCGACTCTTAGGGGTGGGAAAAGGGGCTCGATAATGTTCCATTTCTTGATCGGTTAATCGACGCATCACGCCATCACTCATCACGCGATCCACATAATAGTCACTGTTCATAATGACATCGTAACCACCATCGGGTTGTTGCAAAATTTGCGTTAACTCTTGTACAGGCAAGGCCACCATGTCCCAGTCGTGGATCGGGCGCAAATGCGCTTCCATAAATGCCAAGGCTTTAATCTTTTGCGAGTGACGCATGGCATAATCAAGCCCAATCACCGACCCCCACGCATGCAATACCAAGGTCACATTGGTCAAGCCTAAAGTTTCCATAAATCCTTCAAAATAAGCGATGTGATCACTGATCCGATACTCAATATCCGGTTTAGCTGATCGCCCCATGCCAATCAAATCCACCGCAATGCAACGGCCATAAGGAGTTAGATGAGGGATCACATTGCGCCATAAATAACTGGAAGTCGGCACGCCATGCACAAAGACAATCGGATCACCCGTACCCGCCTCCACATAATGCATGCTGGCGCCATTGACGGTTATAAATTGCGATGGATAACAAAAGTCGCTGGAAATGGTCATCGAATCAAGCATACGTCTCTCCCTATCAAATTATTTGGTTTTTTTGCGTGTACCCGCTTTTTTTGTTTTGTTCACAGTCGTCACTGGTTTACACATATGCGCTACATCATGCAGCTCTCGAATTGCCACAAAAAACATGGTTAGATTCACCGATGGATTGGTTTGTAACTCCATCAATAAGCGTTGCCAACGCTCAATACATGGTTTATATCGCGTCATCCACTGCGTAACTCGCTCTTGAACCGACTCGGCTGAAGAATCAAACTGCAATATATTGGCTGCGAGCATGCGTTGTTGCAAATCCAAATCATCGCGCAACGCTTCACGAGCCAGTGCTTCCCAATGATTATCAACTTTGTGCACAATGACATGATAGCGAATCCATCGCAACTCAAATTGTTCGCCAATGGTAACATAAACACTGGCCACTTCATTGATTGGCCGGTTGAGTTGGTTGGCAATTTCAATGATATCCATGGCAGAAAATAACATGGGAATGCTGGCCAATTCTCCCGCTAACGAGGCCGGCACTCCCGCCGCAGTATATTCAGCAATTTGCTGCTGCATTTCTTCTTGCTGATGAGGCGTCAAGAATTGATCCAAATGGTTGCGTAACCTGGCAACCCCATCGGCAAAGGTGGTGATTTCCGTGGTAATGTCCAACTGTGTCAGGCGATTCTGAATCATCCAACCGGTAGTTCGACGTAGCATTCGGCAAATTTTCATTAACATGACCGTTTGCTGCTGGGTGGAAACGACATTATCCAATGCTTCAATTTGTTGCCATAAATCAGGCGTATTAAAGATGGTACGTACAATGGTATACGCCCGCATAATCGCTGCCACCGAAGCCCCCGATTCATTTTGCAATCGATAGACAAAGGTAAATCCCATTTCATTGACCAAAATATTACTCAACTGGGTGGCAATAATTTCACGGCGCAAACTGTGCTGTTCCATTGCTTTGCCATATTTGGTGCGAATTGGCTTAGGAAATGCCAATTCCAA
>WLWR01000163.1 GCA_012103495.1 Legionellales bacterium | reverse complement strand
ACCCTTATACATTGGGGTTTAATATTTTTACCGATATCAAACGCATTTGTGAAAATCCCACCGATGAAGATAAACAATGGTTATCACATTTGGTTCATCAAGATTGGCAAAGTGCACTGTTTCACGCCATGCATCATTTCAAAGATGAAAGTTTCATTCTGCAATACTTATCACCGAAAGTCATTCGAGATATGAAATTATTTACGCTCACCGATGATGAACAAGCAACGGAAGTTGTGATATCTGCTATTCACAATCAACAAGGCTATCAACACATTCGTCGCACATTGGCTAGGCAGTATGATTTAAGTTACCAAGAACCGGATATTCAAGTGTACCAAGTGAATATTGAAGGTGATCGCTGTTTAACATTACATCACATCCCACAAAATCATCGACCACTGCATGAAGATACAAATAAGGTACTACGGCACTTACACCAACTGTGGAAATTTCCCATTGTGTTGGAAATTCTTGATACCGAAGGCAATGTGGTTGATGCCAAACATTACCCATCAGAGACTCAATGATGGATGAGTTTAATGATTGGATAGCTGATAAAAACACTGATAATTTAAATGTGCTAACAATAAATAAAAATTCAAATAAATGAGTCACTCGATAGACTGAAGAGAGGTGATTTTACAGCACCTTTTGGACTTGACCAATACTTTTTTGTTTGATGCATACTATTCAAAATAAGATATTAAATTTTATGAAAATTGTACTATGTTTATAGAATCATACGACGAACCATAGGAATCAGGTATGAGCACACGAGCAGGCAGTAATCGAGGAAGAGGAACAAACAGAAGGGCAGGCAGTAACCGAGGAAGAGGGACAAGCAGAGAAGAAACCAGTCGTGCCAAAAGAAAAGCGCCAGAAGATGATGCTAGCATCGATGCAGGTGTTGCAACTAAAAAACTGAAAGCTTCTAGCAATGCAGTTTCCACAAGTATCTCAGATGATGTAAGGGAACCATGGAATCTTCAAGTATCCACAGGGGAATCGACCGACCCAGAGGAAGTGCCTCCAAGCTTGTTAGAGCTGGAAAATACCATAGGATCTTCTTATCAAACTATCACCGATATTACAAATACTTTAAATAATAAATCCAGATCGCTTATTAGCGAAGCTAGCAAAATTAAGGCAAGTGAAGGCAATATCACTTCCCTCTTGAGGCAGATAAAAGCGATTAGTGCTAGCATGGAAACGATTGCAACCCAAGCAGCCGGTAAAAATCATGAGCATGAGACTGTTTCTGATGGAACAATCAAATCGCTTATTGCTGAAACTTACCAAGTGGATCCAAGTTCATTCATATTAGAACTTTCCACTGAAACGCATGGCGCTGATATTAAAATTAAAAATCAGGATACTGATCCAACCCTCCCCCCAACGATAGGCTCCGTAGGCTACATTGAAAATAAACGAATCACTGGAACAAAAGATACACGTGTTAACCATCCTATTCAAGAAGCCATTAGCCAGTTGAGTCAGCGAGCTGAAAAACACAAAAAGCCTCTTAATTTTCCACTAATAGCTGTTATTAAAGTCTCTCCAAGGGGAAAGGATAAAATTTTAAATAGCAAAGCTGTCCAAGGATTAAAAGAAGAAAATATCCGTAAAATATTAGATTCTACCAGAAGAATTGTTGATGAGAACAGTATGGCAGGCATATTAAATGCAATAAGCATCACCATCGATGCTAAAAAAAATTTAAAAGATATTTACGCAACATCTCGCACCCAATCAACGAGCAGAAATGAACTTCCAATTAACTACCCCATTAATCTCATATTTAAATTTACAGACGATAAGGATTCTCCAACTTATATAAAGGTAAATTATGATTCAAGTCGAAAAATAGGAGAGCGTGTTCAGTCTGGATGGGAAAAATTCAAAATACCAGCAATTACTTCAACAGTAACAGATCCCATCGATGTTGATACCTTCCCAGGAGATTCAGCAGCACCTGATGTAGCTTCAACAAGCACAACAACCACCATGAAAAAATTCAAAACTGCTTTTGATAGTGACAGTGAAAATTTGGGGGTTGGCGACGACGAGGCTCAAATGAGTGATGACGAAAGCAATAATGCACCCAATCCACACAGACAATAAATTTGGAATTTTTCAGATGTGATAAGATGTCGTGACACTAATTCATTTAAACAGTGTTTCCACTCTCAATATCTCTAAAAAAATTAGTGCTATCATTTTCAATAGCCTTTTTCTTCTGTTCACTCATTCGATCATAGGTTTTATACATCATACTGATACGGTGGTTGGATTGCAGCTTGTCACGATTGCGTTCTAGGAAATCCCAATACAAATAATTAAATGGACAAGCGCCAGGGCCATTTTTTTTACTGACTTTATAATCGCAATTCTTACAGTAATCAGACATTTTGTTAATGTAGCTACCACCAGCAGCATAAGGCTTGCTAGCCAGATAACCTGCATCAGCGAATAAAATCATACCAGACACATTTGGCAGTTCTACCCATGGATAAGCATCGGCATAGACAATCAAGAACCACTCATTGACCTGAGTGGGATCGATCCCAGCGAGTAACGCAAAATTTCCAAGCACCATCAAGCGCTGAATATGGTGTGCGTAAGCGTTTTGCTTGGTTTCTGAGATACACTGACGCAAGCAATTCATCTTGGTGTTGGCTGTCCAGTAAAAATCAGGGAGCTTTCGTGTGGCTTGGAAAAAATTCTCCGTTGAATAGTCCGGCATCTTCAGCCAATAAATGCCTCGTACGTATTCACGCGAGCCAATAATTTGGCGAATAAAACCTTCTACGGCATTGAGCGGTGCTCTCCCATGATGATAAGCATCTTCAGCAGCGTTCACACACTCTCGCGGTAACAGTAAGCCACAATTAAGATAAAAGCTGATATGTGAATGATACATCCATGGTTCATTCTCGAGCATCGCATCCTGATAATCGCCAAAATGCTGCAACCGCTGTTGAATGAATAAATCCAACACTTGTAAGGCTTGCTCACGTGTCACTGCAAAGTAAAATGGATCAAGATCACCGAAATGATCGGAAAAACGTTCTGCAACCAATGCCATGACATCGCATGTGATATCATCCACGTTTCCCCAATAGGGTTTTGAAATGTTAAGTCCTTCTTTCGGCGGCTTTCTGTTTTCGGCATCATAATTCCATTGCCCACCAATGGGTTGATCACCGTCCATGAGAATCAAATATTTCTTTCGCATCTTGCGATAAAAATATTCCATCCGTAGCTGTTTGCGATTCTTTGCCCAATGAGCAAACGCTTCTGAAGAACATAAGAAACGATCATCGGCTCTCATTTCAACGGGAATGCCAAAGTCTGTTTCCCATTGCTTTATATCATTGAGCACATCGTATTCGCTCGGGTGAGTGATCACAATGCGCTCAATCACATGTTTTTTAAGCGTGCGTTTGATTTCACCCCTGAGTGATCCCGTACTATTAGGATCATCAAACGTCGTGTATTCAACCTGGTAACCATTTATTTCCAGTGATTTAGCAAAATGACGCATGGCAGAAAAGAGGAAGGCAATCTTCTTTTTATGATGTTTCACATCGGTGGTCTCATCCCATCCCTCACACATAAGAATGATATCCTGCGCGGGATCATATCCTGTTAAGCTTGAAATCGATTCCGATAGCTGATCGCTAAGAATAAGGCGTAAGCTGCTCATGACCCTCCTTGCTTTAATGATTGGAACGCTTCCAGTGCCGCTTTACGCGATTGGTTTAAATCGACAATAGGAGCAGGATAAGTGTCACCCAATTTTATTCCCGCATTTTGCAATATAA
>WLWR01000162.1 GCA_012103495.1 Legionellales bacterium | reverse complement strand
TAGTTGTTGGAGTGTATGTTTGTGCTCTTTTAGCACGATATCTTACATTAGCTGCTGGCTTATCTAGATTGGTTGTCATATCTGATTGTAAAATTGGATAATCGACTGCCAATCCTGCCTTGATGGTATTATACAAAATACCGGGAGCAAAGAAAGGTTTTAACATGGTTCTAAAAGCTACCTTCTCAGAGGCGTTGGTACCTTCGTATTGAACAAAGGGACCAAGCGACGAAGAAAACTGTTTAGCTAATTGCACAGTTCTCTCCGCTGGATAGAACCCATCATAAGGTATAAACTTTTTAACCCCTTTAAAAGTGGTGAATTGCATAGCCCTTATTCTAGAGGTCTAGCTGGTCACGTTAATTTTACTGATGATCATTTATATATTTGTACTGATACTAATTTTTGGAAAAGAATTGATTTAGATAAATCAAAATGGTTTGCTCCAGAAAGCATAGCTATATCTTTAAATTCTGGTAATTATCCTAGTATTACAGAAATTTACTTTTCTGGATTAAACGCTATCGTAAATACTGACGGAGATCCGTTCCCTGCTAAATCTAGTACTAATTTACAAAATGATGGAGTTACACCTAGATTAGATTTTTTCAATGCTTATCAAATTACTGATAAGGATCAATCTTTTTCTTTTAGATATCGAGGTGGAAAAAATTCTGCTTCTCCAGAATCTGCTGTCTCTGGATTTAATGGTATGTTTGCAAATGGAGTTTTCTTTGCTTCTCCTAGAGCAGGCACAGAATCCGTTGGTATATATACTCCTCCAACAGGTTTTCATTACAATAGATCTCATTTTGCTACACACTTTAAGATGGATGATTGTGGTGGTTATGTTAATTTTGATCGAGCATATTCATATTACAATGGTAATTTTTTAACAAGATGCTGGGACGATCCTTTGGTTTATAATAATAATCCATATTATAAATTGATATTATTGTTTTTATATCTAGGGGTGATTGGGTTGGCTGGTGCGGTACAAAATCGCCCACAAGGCAGCAAAATCTTAGCGATTCTCGTATTGGTTGGTTTTTTGGATATTCCGATTATTCATTATTCCGTCAATTGGTGGCAAACTTTGCATCAAGGCGCCAGTTTGCAATTGTTGGCCAAACCAACCATCAGCGGTTCCATGCTGTGGCCTTTATTGGTGATGATTGTGGGGTTGATGAGTTATTGTGCGGCAGTGATTTTACGTCGAGCGCAAATTCAAGTATTACACCAGGAACAACGTTGTAACTGGGTCAAACAATGGGTACAACATCATGGGTAGTTGGATAGAGATGGGCGGTTATGCCGTTTATGTATGGTCGGCTGTGGGGTTGACCGCGGTGGTATTGATTGGCAATGCTTGGTGGGCGCAATACAAATTAAAGCAAACAAAGCGCTGGTTAACAGATTGGGTGGTTCGCGGTAAGCGTTGATGAATACAGTAAGACGACACAGACTCATCTGGATGGTGGTGATTGGTTTGGGGTTGGCAATTGCCACCGGACTCACTTTGTATGCGCTGGGCAATAACCTCAATGCGTTTTATTCACCGCATGACATCGCTCAAGCTAAAGTCGAAGAGGGGCAAACCTTTCGTGTTGGTGGTTTGGTGGTGGAACGCAGTGTGCGGCGTTTGGATGATGGATTGACGGTGCAATTTACCTTGACGGATAACCAAGCACAGGTGGATGTTTTATACACCGGCATTTTGCCCGATTTGTTTCGTGAGGGGCAAGGCATTGTGGCGTTGGGTGCTTTAAATGAACAACAACAGTTTATCGCCACTCAAGTATTGGCCAAACACGATGCTACTTATATGCCACCTGAAGTTCAACACGCGTTGGCACAGTCATGATGCTGGCAGAGTTCGGTAGCTTCGCACTGATCATTGCTTTGGGATTTGCCTTATTGCAAGCCATGATGCCTTGGTTGAACCGTGGGCAATCGGATCCGCTTGGTCTGGCGCAGTGTGCGAAATCGTGCGTGTTTGGTCAAACCGCGTTTCTGGGCTTGGCTTATTTAATCTTAACCATCGCTTTTGTCACCAATGATTTTTCAGTGGCGTATGTGGCGCATCATTCCAGTTTAGAATTGCCTTGGTGGTATAAAGCTACTGCAGTGTGGGGAGGGCATGAAGGGTCGATGCTGTTGTGGGTGGTGATTTTAGCCGTGTGGAGCAGTGCAGTGGCTTGGCGGGCACGAGACTTACCCCCAACCTTGTGTACGCAAGTACTGGCAGTGTTGGGTTGGTTGAGTGTCGGATTTATCTTGTTTCTATTGTTTACTTCTCATCCATTTGCTCGATTGTTACCACAGGTGCCCGTCAATGGGCGCGATTTAAATCCATTGCTACAAGATGCTGGATTCTTAGTGCATCCGCCGGTGTTGTATATGGGATATGTGGGGTTTGCGGTGGCTTACGCGTTTGCCATGGCGGCATTGATACAAGGCAAGCTAGAACCGATGTGGGCGAAGTGGGCCAGACCGTGGACTTTATTTGCTTGGTGTTGGTTGACGTTGGGCATTGCTTTGGGTAGTTGGTGGGCTTATCGCGAGTTGGGCTGGGGTGGCTGGTGGTTTTGGGATCCGGTGGAGAATGCGTCATTGATGCCGTGGTTGGCGGGAACCGCTTTGATCCATTCATTGGTGGTGACCCAAAAACGCAATACATTTAAAGCGTGGACGGTTTTGCTCGCAATCAGTGCTTTTTCTTTAAGTTTGTTGGGAACTTTTTTGGTGCGTTCCGGGGTGCTGACTTCAGTGCATGCATTTGCGGTGGATCCACAACGTGGTTTATTCATGCTGATATTTTTGGGAGTGGTGATCAGTGTTTCGCTGGTATTGTTTGCCTTACGGGCGCCCGTGGTTAGGCAAACGGTATCGTTTCATTTAGTGTCGAAAGAAACCTTTTTATTATTGAATAACACCTTGCTGTTGGTGGTGTTGGCGACCGTGTTGTTGGGGACTTTGTATCCATTGATCATCGATGGTTTAGGATTGGGGAAATTATCGGTAGGTGCACCTTATTTTAATGCAGTGGTGGTCCCGTTGGCCGCGCCATTATTGTTTGTCATGGGGTTGGGACCGCAGTGTCACTGGCGTGAAATGTCGCCACAACATTTATTGAAACAATTACGCGGGCTGCTGTTGATCAGTTTATCGGTGGGGATTTTATTGCCTTGGGTGTTGAGCGATCGACAATCGTTGCTGTTGGCACTGGGATTGTTCTTGGGAGTTTGGATTGTCGCGGTGAGTGTGTATCAAGGATGGGGTGCGTTGCGTACGCTCAAACATCGTCGGTTGCCGCTGTCGTGGTGGGCGATGATGTGCGCGCATTTGGGGGTAGGGATTTTGGTGTTAGGGATTACTTTGACCACCAGTTATAGTATTGAACGCACGGTGCGTTTAGCGCCTGGTGAACAAACCACGGTGGGTGCGTATCGATTCGTATTTCACGCGGTGGCGCCGATAGCCGGATCAAATTATCAAGGATTGCGCGCAGAATTTAAGGTCTGGAATGATCAACGAGAAATCGCTAGATTGTTTCCTAGCAAAAAATATTATGCCATTGCGCAAATGACCATGACCGATACCGGCATCCAAGCGGGATTTTGGCGGGATTTATATGTTGCGTTGGGAGAGCCGTTGGAAGGGGATGCCTGGGCGGTGCGGATTCATTATAAACCGTTTGTGCGCTGGATTTGGTTGGGTGCGTTGCTGATTGCTTTCGGTGGGTTGTTGGCAGCGGTTCGACCAATCAGGCGGCGTCAAGCGGGTTACTTAATAAGGCAGGTGATGGGCCATGCAGTCGTGTTGAGTGGTCTGGAGCGGG
>WLWR01000161.1 GCA_012103495.1 Legionellales bacterium | reverse complement strand
GTAAAGTCAATGACAATATTGGCTTGGGTGTCGTTGATGGCGTCTTTTAATGAATCTTGCGAAGACAATTGGCCGACTAGATTAAAATCATCCGCTTGGATAATGGTTCCCACCGTGATCGATCCCATGCGGCCGGTGGCGCCATTGACAATGACTTTAGTGTTGCTCATTTGAGTGATCCTCTGTTGTTTCTAGTGTTTGCGCCGATGTTTCTGCTGTTTGTGCCTGTTGTTCTTGTGCTTGAGCCAAGCGCTTGGCTTTTAACTGCTGGCGGTGTTCACTAATGCCATAAAAGGCCCAGACAATGGCAATTGGCCAACCGATGATTGACAGTTGTAAGACCAAACTGATGATGGCGTGTATGGGTTTTCTAAGCGTAAGAAAACATAACCAGGGAAGCAAAAAAGCTAAAAGATAGCGCATAATAGACACTGCCTCGTTTTTTTTTAAAAAAGCGATTCTAACATGATTGCCGTCGCCTGCTAAATGTGAAAAAATCCAGACTAAATATCGACAATGTAGCAAATAGCATGATAGTGGATCGACAAGGCTTTCGCCTGAATGTCGGCATTGTTTTAATGAACGAACAAGGCCGAGTATTTTGGGGTAAGCGGATAGGGCATGATGCCTGGCAATTTCCTCAAGGTGGGATTGATGCTAAAGAAACCGCAACCGAAGCCGTCATGCGCGAATTGCATGAAGAAATCGGCTTATCACCAGAAGATGTTGACTTGTTAGGGATCACCCCGTATTGGTTACGTTATCGATTGCCGAAGCAATACATTCGTAGTGGCGGTAAACCTAAAGTCATCGGGCAGAAACAAAAATGGGCTTTGCTTAAATTAAATTGTCCTGAGCAAAAAATTCGGTTGGATTTAAGCAGTAGTCCGGAGTTTGACAGTTGGCGCTGGGTGGATTATTGGTACCCGCCCAAGCATGTGATTTTTTTCAAACGCAAAATTTATCAACAAGCTTTGCAAGCGTTGGAGCCAGTATTAAAGCGGGAATTGGCGTGATTGTATGGTTGGCACTGTATTTAAGCGTTGGGGTAGTGACCGGTATGTTATCCGGACTGTTGGGGATCGGTGGTGGGTTGATCATTGTTCCCGCATTGTTGTTTATTTTTTCATCCGAACAGATTGGCACGGTGCATCAAATGCATTTAGCCATTGGTAGTTCGTTGGCCATCATGGTATTTACTTCCCAATCATCCGTGCGGGCACATCATCGGTATGGACGGATTTTATGGTCGGTGTATAAATTATTTGCGCCAGGGATTTTATTAGGCGCGGTGATTGGTGTATTGGTTGCTGATTTTTTGGCGACCGATGTGTTGAAAATTATTTTTGGAATTTTCTTATTAGTGGTAGCGGGACAGATGTTATTAAGTGGTGAACCTAAACATTCTTTTGTTGGATTGCCCAATCGAATGTTGACGCGTAGCATCAGTGTGGGCATGGGCGGCTTGTCGGGAATGTTAGGCGTTGGTGGTGGATCGTTGATCGTGCCTTATTTAAATTATCATCGTATTCCATTGCGCAATAGCATTGCCATCGGTGCTTTGGTGAGTTTAACCGTTGCTTTGGTCGGCAGTTTAGTGTGTGTGTACACGGGTTGGGATGCGTCAGATTTACCACGTTGGAGTAGTGGTTTTATTTATTGGCCGGCAGTATTGACTATTGCCATATCCAGTATGGTGTTTGCACCGTTGGGAGCAAAATTAACTTATCATTTGCCGGTACCATTTTTAAAACGATTGTTTGCCATATTTTTAAGTCTCACCGCGTTAAAAATGTTGGTGTCATGATGTTGATCTATCCTGAAATCAATCCAGTTGCTATTCAAATTGGTTCCATTCAAATTTATTGGTATGCCTTGATGTATTTATCGGCGTTTGCTTTTGCCTGGGGGTTAGGGCGTTATCGCGCATGGCAATCGTATCGGGGTTGGAGCGATAAACAAGTGGATGATTTGATTTTCTTCGCCGCCATCGGCGTGATTGTAGGCGGGCGTGTTGGCTATGTTCTGTTTTATAACACATCGGCTTTGTGGCAAGACCCGTTGAGTTTGATCAGAGTGTGGCAAGGAGGGATGTCGTTTCACGGTGGATTATTGGGAGTCATAACTGCGTTGGGTATTTTCACTTACTGGCAGCGTAAGAATTTCTGGGATGTGGCTGATTTTATTGCCCCATTGGCGCCATTGGGATTGGGGTTGGGACGCATTGGTAATTTTATCAATGGAGAATTATGGGGACGAGTGAGCGATGTGCCATGGGCTATGATTTTCCCACATGTGGATGAATGGCCGCGTCATCCTTCGATGTTGTATGAAGCGATACTGGAAGGATTGATACTGTTTGTGGTGATATGGTGGTTTAGCGCGAAACTCAAACCACGTGCAGCGGTAACCGGACTGTTTTTATTGACCTATGGCGTGCTACGGTTTGCCGTGGAATTTGTCCGCGAACCTGATCGTCATTTAGGATTTTTATGGAGCTGGGTGACCATGGGACAATTGTTATCGATTCCCATGATCATCGGTGGGATTGGACTTATGATTTGGGCTTATCAACGAGAATCATCATGCAACAATATTTAACGTTATTGGATCATATTTTACAAAAAGGCGTGGCAAAAACGGATCGTACAGGCGTGGGGACCTTAAGTGTGTTCGGTTATCAAATGCGATTTGATTTGCAGGAAGGTTTCCCATTATTGACGACTAAGAAATTACATATCAAAAGCATTGTGCATGAACTGTTGTGGTTTTTGCAGGGCGATACCAATATTGATTACTTGGTGCAAAATGGTGTGCGTATTTGGAATGAGTGGGCTGATGAAAAGGGTGACTTAGGCCCGGTGTACGGGCAACAATGGCGTGCATGGCGCACAGATAGTGGGCAACCCATTGATCAAATCAGTCAAGTAGTTGAACAGATTAAGACAAACCCTGATTCCCGACGGTTGATTGTGAATGCGTGGAATGTGGGTGAATTAGCTGACATGGCATTGGCACCGTGTCATATAATGTTTCAATTTTACGTCGTTAACCAGCGGTTATCGTGTCAACTGTATCAACGATCGGCCGATGTATTTTTAGGGGTGCCTTTTAACATTGCATCGTATAGTTTATTAACTCACATGGTGGCACAGCAATGTGATTTACAAGTAGGCGACTTTATTTGGACCGGTGGTGATTGTCATTTATATCAAAATCATCTAGAACAAGCACGATTGCAACAAACCCGACAACCTTTTGCTTTGCCGACGTTAGACATTGTTCGTCGACCTAAATCAATATTTGCTTATCAATTTGATGATTTTACGATTCACAATTACCAAGCACATCCGCACATTAAAGCAGAGGTGGCGGTCTAAAGTGTTTTTGGGTACATAATATTGTTTGGTTGAACCCAAATGATAAAATCCCGTATAATCGCCGCCACTATGAGCAAGCAAAAAAAGACGTCAGACAATACCATCGCTGTCAACCGCAAAGCGCGTCACGACTATCAACTCGAACAGCAATTTGAAGCTGGTATTGTATTAGAAGGTTGGGAAGTCAAAAGTTTACGCGCCGGTCGTGTACAACTGACCGAAAGCCATGTGATTATTAAACAGCAACAAGCATGGTGGTTGGGTGCTTTGATCACGCCATTAACCAGTGCGTCAACACACGTGGATCCCGATCCCACTCGCAGTCGTAAACTGTTATTGAATCGAGCTGAATTAAAAAAATTGATTGGCTGCGTGGAACAAAAAGGATACACCATTGTGCCATTGGAGTTGTATTGGAAAAGGGGGCGCGCCAAATTGAATATAGCCTTAGCCAAAGGCAAAAAAACC
>WLWR01000002.1 GCA_012103495.1 Legionellales bacterium | reverse complement strand
CCACTCGAACAATATCATCCACATGCGTCCAATTGGTAAACGTTTTATTATAAATCTCTGAATTGGGTACTAAAATTTCTCGGTTATCCCACGAGCGTACAGCAATTGAACGCAAACCAATGTGAGTCACTTCTCCTTCAAAATCACCGACTGAAATAATATCACCTTCACGCACAGGGCGTTCAATCAACAGCATAAACCCACTGAAAATATTATTGGCAAAATCACGTAAGCCAAAGCCAAGCCCAACCATCAAGCCCCCGACGACAAATGCCATTCCTGAGAAATCAATCCCCAACACTCGCAAAGTAATCACCGTACCAACGGTCACCATAATATATTGGCTAAACACCGATATCGAATATCTCAATCCCACATCACGGATCCCTTTGAAGAAAAATCGATAGGCAAACTCTTTAATCCACTTAGCCGCCCAGACAAAAACAAACACTAAAATAATAAATTCAACCACACTCAATAAAGTAATTGTGGTACCGGCAAAACTAATCAATTTAAATTGAAATGCTTCCCCAACCGCGTTAATAATTAAGGGTTCAGTTGACCACCCATAAAGAATAAATAAAATAATTGTTGCCACAATCAGCATAATCAATCGTGCAATTCGATCGATGGGTTTGAACAAAGCTTCACTCAACAACCAACCATTATTTAAATGCCGAATTGCATATTCAGAGGCCACATCAATCAAATCACTGACCACTCCGCGTAAAATCAAATATCCGGTGACAACAATGATGAAGACCAATTGGTAATAACTCATGATCCACGCCAAATTAATATATCCCAGCAAGCCAATAATCGCATCAATAAAAATTACTATCGGTAATAAAGTAATGATCCACCGTACAGTTCGACGAACATAACCGCGCTTGCGATTTAACCAAGCGTTAATCAATTCTAAAATAACTTTACGTCCATTAAACAAAACCAATGAAGTGACCAATAAAAAGACCATAAATAAATGGGACAATAAATTCAGTACATCGGTTGCTACATTTAAAAAATTGACATACACGGCCAATCCGGTAACGATTCCACCAAAAATCAAACTCCATTTCAATCGGTGGTACAATCGTACATCTCGCCCGGAGCTGTCACTGATCCGTTCAACCAACAGCAATCTCACAATACCAATCAGTGATCGAAAAATGAACCAGACCAGAGCTAAATAGAACATAGATGCGTAAGCTGAAAATTTAACCTGACTGGTTAATAAAACGGTCAGCGCTCCCCCAAATAAAGCCAGTCCAATCAAATTGCGCCTTAACAAAATAATGATGGTATAAATCAAATTATCCGACAATCGAATCCGTTTGCTCTCGACTTTCTCAACTACCAAAAAAGTGTAATAACGCGCAACCAACCAGCCCACCAACCAAGCCAACAGCGCAAACCCTAGTACAATCATTTTCGAAGGTGACAATACCACCAACGCTTCCATCATGTGGTTATATAATGATTGGAAATAACGCCAACTTTGTTCCGGAATTTGTGCAACACGATTGAACAACAACACCCAAGCTTGTTGATCAAAACTCAACGTGGCTCGCCGTTCGGTGATCACTTGTGCCAACTTAGCTTGTTGCCCAGCCAAATAATCAGTTAAAGTGGTTTCTAAATCAGCGATAGTATCAGCATAAGTAGCGTAGGCAAGTTGCAACTCTCTAAGTAAATTTTCATTGATTTTCAATTGTTCCTTACTCAAAATATCTTGAGAAAAACTGGCTTGTTGAATTGATAATTGTTGCTCAATGATGCGATTTTTCTCTTGCAACATGTTCCGCAGATGTACAGCTTCGGCTAATAAGTGACTGACATTGACATCGGTTCCCTGCGCTTTATCTGATTTCTTGTCTAATAACAGTTGAACCTTTTCAGATAAAATTAATAGTTGAACCCCTATCTGACTCAAGCGGATCCGTTCTTCTAAATAAAAAATTTGCATAGCCAATTGAATGGTATCTACCGACACACCTTCCGGAGCAAGCAGCAATTGTGCTTTTTGCTCATGCAATTGTTGTAACTCAATCAACCATTGATTTTGTTCTGTTTGCGCCTTAGCAACGATTCGTTGATTCATCACCGCCTGTTCTGCCAATTGCTGTTTGAGTTGTAAACCCTTTAATGTTTGCAACAACGCTTGCTTATGTTTTTCACTTTGTTTTACCAATTCCAATAACGTTTCTAACAATTGAATGTGTTGTTTTTGCAATTTAACTACAGTTAGTAAGACTTTTTCTATTTTCTCTAAGCGTCGAATGTCACTGACAATCTCTGGTGTACTTTGTAACACCAAGCGTTGCTGCAACAAGGTTTCCATCGTTTGATTGATTAATTTTTGGCTGTGCGCTAAATTACGCTTGGCATTCGTCAATGTTTGCTCGGTACGCACGTACTCCGAATGGGCAAACGCCAAGTGCAAACGAGCAGCGTTCACGTCAATGGAAGTGACGGATTGTTCAGGAATTGGTTTGGCTTGATAGATTTGCAAACGTTTTAAATCTTGCTGATTTTGCTCTGTCAACGTTGCAATACGCGCATCCAGCACAATGTTTTGCTGTTCTAACAATTGGATTTCTTGGTAATACAAATAAATTGGCTGAGTTTGTGCAAACCCACATTGCACGGCAAACAATCCAGTCCAGACAATGACCCAGCGTAACCACATCGTCACAAAATTTGGAAAAGACATGTTTGTTCGTTGCTCTAATCAAATTAACGCAAAGTGTAGCAAACTAACGCAGAAGCTGTCTGCATATTCTTGCAAAATCAGTCTCACTTCATGCAGAATAATCGAATATGTCTAATGATCATCAAACTAACTGTTGAATATCTCGTCGCATCCACCATAAAAGTAACAATGCAGGCAAAGCCAATACAAAGGTCCACAAGAAGTAAACACTCCATCCTAATTGCTCGACCATAAAACCCGAAATCGGTCCAGTAAAAATCCTAGGCAGTGCGGCAATCGCCGACAGTAATGCGAATTGGGTTGCTGAATACCGTTTATCACACAATGTCATGATCAAAGCAATCAATGCAGCCAATCCCATTCCACCGCACCCATAATCAATAAAAATAGTAACGATAAATAAAGGAACATGATGCCCTACAATTGACAACAGCCAATACAATAAATTAGTCACCGCTTGTAAAATTCCAAATGCTAATAGCGCATGAAATAAAGGTAACCGTGTCATAACAATGCCACCGACCACAGCACCTACAATCGTTGCCAGCATGCCAAATATTTTAGTGACGGATCCCACCATAGTTAAACTAAAATCCAGCTCACGCAAGAAAAAAGTAGTGGAAACACTGCTGGTTGCCGAGGTCATCGCCTCACCTAATTTATATAAAATGATCAATGCCAATAACCACACCGCTTTACGACGTTGAAAAAAATGTACAAACGGTTTGACCACCGCTTCATGCAAACTGGCCGGTGGTACCAGGTGATTTTCGGGAGTCGGCGCAAACCAACTAGCAACCATTCCAATACTCATCAACCCTGCCATGATGAAATAAGTCATACGCCAACCCAAGCTATCAGCCAACATCAAGGCAATCCCCCCTGATATGATCATACCAATCCGATATCCACCCACCGAAAACGCCGCACCCAATCCACGTTCCGTTTGACGTAACACATCGGTACGATACGCATCGATGACAATGTCTTGTGATGCGGCTAAAAACGCCGCAATCAAGGCGAGCCCCATCAAGCCCCATGGTTGTGCACTCGGCGTTAAAAAAGCGATGGCAATCAAACAGATGACTAATCCTATTTGCGTTAAGAAAATCCAGCCACTGCGTCGATCCAACAATGGTGGACTAAACCGATCCATCAACGGTGCCCAAATAAATTTAAATAAATATGGCTGTCCAATTAACGCTAGAAAACCAATAGTGACAATATCCACACCATCCACAGCAAACCAAGCTTGCAGCGTGGTCCCCACCAATGCCAGTGGTAACCCTGAGGCAAACCCTAATAAAAAAACAATGAACAGTCGTTGATTCAAATACGTGCTCAACCAAGCACGCAGATAGGTATTAATCCTAAAAGGATTTGCAATAAATTGTTTTGTGGAAAGATGCGACGTGGATGGTTTCATGATAAAAAAAAGCCGCTTAGTTCAGCGGCTTTTTTCAAACTCAAGGTTAGCCTTCTTGGCTGTTTGCCACATCCGGCTCGACTGAAATCAATTTGATAGTAAAAATCAATGTTTCATTGGGACCAATCACTCCAAAACCATCGGGACCGTATGCCAATTCAGAAGGAATAAACACTTCCCATTCACCACCTTCTTTCATCAAACGCAACGCTTCTTGCCAGCCTGGAATAATTTGTGACAATTTAAAAGTAGCCGGTTGTCCGCTACGTGCTGAACTGTCAAACACCGTACCATCAATTAACTTACCGGTATACTCGACTGTGACCGTATCAGCATCGGTGGGTGATTTGCCACTACCTTGTTTGACCACTTTATATTGCAAACCACTAGTGGTAGTTTTGATGTCTTTTTTCGCTTTATTTTCTTTTAAAAATTTAACGCCAGCTGTTTCATTTTTCTTCGCCATTTTATCAAATTGCTCCGCTCGTTTGGCTAATAATTCTTCTTGAAATTTTTGTAGTGTGCTATCCATTTCTTCATCGCTTAACAATAATTCTTTATCTTGCAAAGCATCTTGGATTCCACGTAACAAAATATCAGTATTAATTTGAATTTCTTGTGCTTTAAAGTTGGTTCCCAAATCCACGCCAATGGTATAACTCAATTTGTCTTCTTGCGAAGTCAGCTGCACATCATTCGCTGCAACCGCTGTTGCTGACGCCATACTTAGGACTGCCGCCGCAATAATTGGTAATTTCATGGTTAAATCCCCTATGGTTTACTGTTTTAATTTTTATTGCGCGATTCATATTTTCTCATCAAGCGACTGTTACATCCCATGAACCGGCGCAATCATTGTTTCATAAATGATCGCCAACTACTTGCCGAGCAGTGCAACTATAGTATAAATTAGCTCTCTTGAACAATAAATTTTGCGATCAGTAAGAAAATTACAACCAGTGTCTCTACAATAAATAGTAGTGATGTAAAACTTATCCACACGGATGTTTCAACCAAAAGGGTAATGATGAGTATCAGTTTATTTGACCTTTTTTCCATCGGTATCGGTCCTTCCAGCTCACACACGGTTGGCCCCATGCTGGCGGCCCATCAATTTGTAGAAACATTAGCCCAACACCACCCATTAACCCAAATCACGCGCATCGTTGCTCAATTGTATGGCTCACTGGCGCTCACCGGTCTAGGACACGGAACAGATAAAGCCGTTTTAGGTGGATTGCTGGGAGAACATCCCGATACCGTGGATCCACAAAAATTGTTTGACCATGTACAAACCATTTACCAAACGCATCAATTGAAATTAAATCAGCAGCATGTCATTGCCTTTGATCCCACCCAAGATTTAGAGTGGCATCAAAAAACATTTTTACCCAAACACAGCAATGGCATGACTTTTTGCGCTTATCATGATGACCAATTACTCTCTAAACAAACTTTTTATTCCATTGGTGGCGGTTTTATTGTCACCGATGAACAATTTGGCAAACAACCAAAATCGAACCAACAACCCTTACCTTACCCATTTACTACCGCTGCACAATTATTGCAGCATTGCGAAACACAACAATTGAGCATCGCAGACATTATGCTGGCCAATGAACAAACCTGGCGTAGCCAAGCTGAAATCGAACAAGGCATTCAACACATTGCGGATGTTATGGATCAGTGCATTGACGCCGGTTGTCATACCCAAGGTGAATTGCCCGGAGGGCTGCACGTACCCCGCCGTGCACCACAGTTGTATCAAAAACTACAAGAAAATGCCGGTATTTTATCGATGTATGAAACCGATGATGTGATGAATCGGTTAAATTTATACGCCATTGCGGTGAATGAAGAAAATGCAGCGGGAGGACGCATTGTCACCGCCCCAACTAATGGCGCAGCAGGCATCATTCCAGCCGTAATGCGATATTATTCAAACTTTCATCAGTATGCTTGCCAGCAAGGTTTGTATCAATATTTTTTAACCGCGGCTGCAATTGGTATTTTATACAAAGAGGGAGCCTCCATTTCCGGGGCAGAAGTAGGCTGTCAAGGCGAAGTGGGCGTTGCCGCCTCCATGGCTGCCGCCGGCTTGACTGCTGCGTTGAAAGGTTCACCTGCTCAGATTGAAAATGCCGCTGAAATTGCCATGGAACATCACCTGGGCATGACCTGCGATCCAGTGGCCGGTTTGGTGCAAATCCCTTGCATTGAACGCAATGCAATGGGTGCCGTCAAAGCGGTCAATGCCGCGCGCATGGCATTGATGGGACAAGGTAAACACATGGTGTCATTGGACAAAGTAATTAAAACCATGCGTGAAACTGGTCGTGATATGATGACGATTTATAAAGAAACATCACAAGGTGGGTTGGCGGTGAATGTGGTGGAATGTTAATCCAAGTCCATCATTCATTCGACATCAACACTTGATCAGCCGCAGCAACTTTGGCTTGCAAATAGTCAAAAATCACTTGATTGGCTGGAATTATATCAAACTTAGTCAAACGCCCAATGATTTCAACTCGTTGCTGATACACTTGGTAAATCTCATCCAACAATCGTTGTGGCGTCAAATCCTCTTGCAACAACACCTGACTCAAGCCTTTTGCGGCAAAATGCTTTGCATTGTGAACTTGATCGCCACGACTGGCATGTCCAAGTGGAATTAAAATATGCGGTTTGCGCAAGCACAATAATTCATAGATTGCATTGGCACCCGCACGTGAAATCACCACATCGGCCAGTGCCAATAAATCCGGTAAAGGTTCATTCACATAGCTGAATTGGCAATAGCCTTGTAACTCTGTGAGTGCTGCATCGGTCTTCCCTTTACCACACAAATGAATCACTTGAAACTGTTCCAACAATTGTGGTAACACCGCGCGGACGGCTTGATTGATTTTCTCCGCGCCCAGTCCTCCCCCCATGATCAACACCGTTGGACGTTGTTGATCAAAATGACAATATTGCATCCCTCGCAGCCGATCACCTTGTAACAACGATTCACGAATGGGGGTTCCAGTTACCATGACTTTGCTTTGTTGCTTGATCAAACTTTTTGTGTGCGCATCATTCACACAAATTAATTTTGCAAAGGGAAAACACAAGCGATTGGCCAACCCTGGGGTCAAATCCGATTCATGCACAACCACTGGAATTTGACGCAACCAAGCAGCCACCGCCACTGGGAAAGACACAAACCCACCCTTGGCAAACACTACATCGGCTCGCAAACAACGTAATATAAAAAACGCTTGTCCAATGCCCCAAACAATCCGTATTGGGTCAATAAAATTTTGCCAGCTAAAGTATCGACGCAACTTGCCAGTCGCAATCGAATAGAAAGGAATGTCTTCTTTGACCAGAATATCGCGTTCAATACCATGAGTAGAACCAATATAAGCCATGGAGATACCCGCTTGGCGACCCAACTCAATCAATGCCAGATTGGGGGTAACATGACCGGCTGAACCTCCACCGGTTAATACGATGTGGGCGGGTTTGAATTTAGACTTGAAAAATGAACGTATTGCCACTGTGTCACAATGAATTATGAATCATAAAAAGAGGCTACCATGGCGCTTATTTGTTATCAACCCAGCGCAGTACTTCACCGTTCATGGTCACGATCATATCTCAGATGGCATGTTAAAACCTCGAATACAGCGAGTTCTACTAACGGCTTTCGTTTCTCAAACACCGGTACAGATACAGAAACATTGATGTGCACGACAAACACAGCGCGCTGTCATCACATCAGCATGATAATTTCCCCTAGCGCACCGCACACAATCAATGATTGACCCACCTATCCACCCTGTGATAGGCTAGCCTCCCAATAAAATAATTCAAAAATAGAGGAAGCCACATGCCTAGTGCCGAAGAGTTAAAACTGTTAAAAACAATCATTGGAAACATTGCTCATGATTTACGCACGCCATTGGCAACTTTAAATTTAGGCGCCTCCGCTTACGAAAAATTACTTCCTACTATTTCTCAAGTCACCGCCGGAGAATTACCCTCAGAACGCTTGTCTGCACAAACCATTCAACAATTGGAAGGATTGAGCAAAATCAATGATAATATGCAAAAAGCTGTCCGGCTGGCTTGTCATTCTTTAGAATTGATGTTGATTAACGTCAATGCCAATGCAATCAACCCTAAAGATTTTATCTTATGCTCCATTCAAGAAAATATTGCGGACATGCTTTGTAACTACCCTTTGCATGAGGATGAAAAAGAATTGATCGAATGGGACCAACACACTGATTTTGCTTACTCTGGCAATAATACCTTGACCAAGCATATGTTATTTAACTTACTTAAAAATGCATTGTATGCTGTTAAATCCAGTAATAATGAAACACCTAAAGTCATCATCACCGTTCAGCCTGGTATTGAACACAATATTTTAAAATTCAAAGACACCGGTTGCGGCATTACCAAAGAAAATATCGATAAAATTTTTGACCCTTATTATTCCACCCGTACTGCAGGCAATGGTTTGGGACTGCCTTTTTGCCGCCGTGTTATGCGGGCTTACAATGGCCGAATTGAATGTTTTTCCCGTGAACAACAATACACAGAGTTTCAACTAAGATTCCCCGCGGTCCAAATCAATCATGATTGATTCACCAGAATACGAGTGTCCTCAGAGCAGAATGGTCGACAGGCCCCAACTTGAAGAAAAACCAGATTTGGGTACATCAGCATCGATGGCTCTGTGAACTTTGAAAACAGTGTTCGTCCAAGATGCACCAAAGGTGACGTTTTCCTCAACCATGGAGAATAGTTTTTACAGATTATTCTCCAACGCTTGTTTTAAGCCTTGTAATACCAAATCAGGAATGATCATATCAAAGATTTTTTCTGGCTCGAATAAATGAGCAAAACCACCCGTGGCAATAATCAGCACCGATTCATTGGTAAACGCCGATTGGCATAACCGTTGGGTAATGGCTTGTGTCGCCGCTAAGGTCGCGTGATACAACCCTGCTTGAATACTTTCAACGGTTGAACGCCCCAACGCTTGTTTAGGACGGATGATTTCCACCGGTGGTAGCTTTGCAGTACGACTTTGCAACGCTTCCATTGACAATTGTATCCCCGGAATAATGACTCCACCCAAATATTGCTTGGTGCGACTCACCGCACAAAAGGTCGTTGCTGTACCAAAATCAATGATGATTAAATTTTTATCTGGGAATTGCACACTGGCACCAATAGCATTCGCAATACGATCAGCCCCCACCTCCAATGGATTTCGGTATTGAATTTTCAACCCGGTTTTTACGCCTGCCTGCAATACAAAAGGTTCTTTTTTAAAGTATTTCACACAAGCAGAACGCAAACTGTAATCCAAATTAGGTACCACCGAACACAAAGCAATTTGATGGATTTGCTGCACATCCACTGAATTTTCTCGCAGCACACTGGTTAAAAAAATTCCCAACTCATCCGAGGTCGAGGCTTTGGTTGATAAGCGAAACCGCAATAAAATTTGCTCATCGCTAAACACACCACCATAAATATGCGAATTGCCAACATCCAAACACAAAATCATTTTCACCTCTTGTTTCAAGTTTGCAATTGTAAAATTTGCTTGGTCAAACTGGTACGCAAATAAAAACCACGTGGCAATGTTTGCACTTTATCGCCGGCTTGATTGTAACCCCAACACAGGCAGCGACCATTCAAACCTTTGGGACGCACTTGCAAATATTGCCCCCATTTACCAGACAATAACTCTAACTCGCCCATGGCAATCATACCAGTGATTTCCAACCAATCTTGCTGCAAAATGGCTGCTTGTTGAGCATTGGGGCACCACAAAATAGCCTTGCCCAAGCGCCGTTCAGCCAATGGAATACTGGGACAAGCCTCAACCGGCACCCACAATACATGGCGCAGTTTATTCCACACTTGTGAATTTTCCCATTGCTGGTATTGAATGGTTAACAGTGGAATGGTACACACAAAGGTCGTTTCACGCGGTTTGCCTTGGGCATTGATTGGCAACGTTTTTAATTCAATCCCCAACCGAGTAAAATCCGGTAACGATTGATTGCGCGCATCCGCGCCCAATGCCAACTCTAACAATTGTCCCACCCAACCCTTTTTTTTCCGTTGATCGGCAGGTACATCCACTCCGAGTTCACCAGCCAATTGTCCCAACGACAAACCTGCCACCGCTTGCGCACGCGCTTGTAATACCATGATATTTTCAGGGGGTAAAATCGGAATATCGGTCATTATTGTCAACGACTCAAGAGAACCTTGCTTTGGTTGAGCAAAGCATACCATAATATGTTTTTTGTATCAGTTGAATAAGGAAACCACACCATGGCCCTCACTCCTTCCAATATGTTAGCGTTAGGCACTCCAGCGCCAGACTTTACCTTGCCCGATACCATTAGCCAAACCGACGTGTCATTAGCCAATATTAAATCCGATATCGCTACAGTCGTTATGTTTATTTGCAACCACTGTCCTTACGTAAAACATTTGCAACAAGCTTTGGTAGACATCGCAAACACTTACCAAGCCAAAGGCATTGCATTTGTTGCCATCAGTGCCAATGATGTCGAAAACTATCCCGACGACGCCCCAGACAAAATGCGCGACATTGCAAAACATTATCATTATCCCTTCCCTTATTTATACGATGAGACACAAGCCGTCGCCAAAGCATATAAAGCAGCATGCACACCTGATTTTTTTATCTTTGATCAAACATTGCAATGTGTGTATCGAGGGCAATTTGATGATTCTAGACCCGGCAATGATACGCTTGTCACCGGTCGAGATTTACGCCAGGCATTGGATCATTTATTGGTCGGTGAACCGGTAAGTTCTGAGCAACGCCCCAGTGTTGGCTGCAATATTAAATGGAAACAATAATGTATCAACTGTGTTTTTACGTTCCCGCTTCTCATTTAGAATCGGTGAAGCAAGCCTTGTTCGCTCAAGGCGCCGGTCAAATTGGTAACTACGATTGCTGTGCTTGGCAGACACTTGGTCAAGGGCAATTTCGTCCACGAACCGGCAGCCAACCGGTTTGTGGAACCCACGACACAGTGGAAACGGTGGATGAATACAAAGTGGAAATGGTTTGCAGCAATACTTGTTTATCTCAGGTGATTGAGGCGTTGGCTCAATCTCATCCCTACGAAACACCCGCTTACAGTGTTTGGCCCTTGGAGACTTGCTAACATGCGTTGTTTTTGTGCCATCATGTTGCCGTCTGCAGCGCAAGTCAGTATCCATCAGTGGCTGAGTCAATCCCCCCCTACTCTCTTGGCAACTCCAGGGTTGCGCTGGCAACCACCTGAATCCTGGCATTTAACTTTACGTTTTTTAAATCATGTCAGCTCACTGCAATCTCAACAATTCATTACCGCATTCGCATCACAAATACAACGAACTTGTTTTCATATAACGTTGACCCAAGCCATTTGGTTTCCCAATGCCAAAAACCCAAAAGGATTGGCGTTGGCTCTCCAACCTTGCGCCACTTTGGTTGATTTAGCCGGTCAAATTAATCAATCCGTAGCTGAATTTTCATTTCCAGCCGACCCTCGTGCTTTCTTACCGCATATCACCTTGGCCCGGACCCAATCAGTCAATCATCCTTTGCCCGATGTGCCTTCCCAACCGTTAAATTTGACTGTATCGGTCACTCATTGGCAATTCATGCAAAGTTTTACCAAACCCAGTGGCAGTGAATATCAAGTGCTGCAACAATTTTCATTGCAATGACAAACAGCCACAATGATTGCTCACCATACTGCCATTGTCAGCTTGTCTTAGCGCATTGAATCATCCGGTGAATCGATCACCCTAAGAATGAGTCAGCCGGTAAGCCGGGTTCTGTCGTGGACAATCATTCATCTGGGACGCATGTCGCCATACATCTCTAGCAGCTTACCCGGATCCGATGCGGGTCACATCATAGGATCCCTATTTAGCTTTGCTCCAGGCGGGGTTTACCCTGCCACACTTGTTACCAAGCGCGCGGTGCGCTCTTACCACACCATTTCACCCTTACCTAATGTTTCGATCAGGCGGTATATTTTCTGTGGCACTGGCCGTGAGTTCACACTCCCCAGGCGTTACCTGGCGCCTTACCCTATGGAGCCCGGACTTTCCTCCATCAAAACAGCGATTGTCTGGCTGACTCAAGCCGAGTATATACCGATCGTACCTGAAGTTGCGAACTTTATTCACGGTCGATAAATTTTCTCAGTTGGCATTTTAAGCGGTTAACTATTTTGATCTTTACTTAAGTAATAACCAACACTCCGTCAGCAACTCTGTTTCGGCAACTTCATGATCAAAATTGTAGTAACAGAATATACAAGGTAAATTACCTAGCTCTTCATTTGATTTTGGTAGCCAATCCCGATACAACCCGTAAATTGTATCGCTGATATTATCACGAGAACCTTTATGAACAGCAACCGCATATTTACCTGCGGGAAGTTCTTTTTCGACGACGGCACCTTTCAGCTTTAAATGATTGGGGACGGTCATTGCAAGATCAAAACGAAACTCATTAGCAGGAACTTGTTTTGGATCATTGTATGCAAATCCAAATGCTTCACCTGGTTCAGGTTTTAAATTAATAGGTTGATCTTTAGCCCAGGCTATTAATTGATTAACCGTTTCTCCGATTTGTTGTGGATCACCATGATGTTCTAAAACAGCTAGTCGTCTAGCTGGTAAATTTTTAATTTCGACAATCATTTTCTTTTCACCTTGTTGAGGCAATGAATACGGTGGATTTTCCCAGATGTGCCAATTTGATTGGAACCTAAAATGACTTGGGCTTATCCCACAAATTTGTTTAAAGGCTCTGGTAAACGACTCATGCGATTCAAATCCCGCATTCAATGCAATTTCAATGACAGTCCTATCTTTGTCAACAATCAGTTGATGTGCAGCTCTTTTAAGACGCAACCATCTTATATATTGTCGTAAAGATAAGCCTGTATAAGCTGTAAATAAGCGGTGAAAATGATATTTCGAAAAACAAGCAACAGCGCTTAATTGATCTAGGGTAAATTCATCATCAAGATGCTTACCAATAAAATCAATAACTTTGTTTATACGCTCTTTGTAATTCATCCTCTATCACTTCAAATGTCCGCCTCATTACAAAAACAAGATTACTCGAATCTGCAAATGCTTATTTGACCATTCTTGCTAAATCACGCTGGAATTTCGAACCATCCAGCATACGTCAAGATACGAAAACGGTTTACGATTGGTCTTTTAATTGCAAAGCCAATTCATACAAATCATTACGCTGTCCACCGGTGATCGATGCTGTCAATTTGGCCGCTTGTTTAACGGATAATTCGGTAAGCAATATTTCTAGAATGCGTTTATCGGCATACGAAAGTTGATTGTTAGCTTTTTTCGCCGCCCCGTGAATTAAAATTACAAATTCGCCTTGCTGGCGCTCTGGTAATTCATCAAGCCAAGCAATAACCTCAGTGACAGTGCCACGCACCATTTGTTCATAACTTTTGGTTAATTCTTTTGCCAATACCACATGACGCTGACAGCCCATAACATTAGCAATCGCTTGCAAACTACCCATCAATCGATGCGGCGATTCATAAAATATCAACGTGCGTGTTTCTTCAATTAAGTTTTCAAGGCGCAATTGACGCTGCATTGATTTTGTCGGCAAAAATCCTTCGAATACAAAACGGTCGGTTGGCAATCCCGCGCAACTAAGCGCCGCCGTTAAGGCGCAAGGTCCTGGAATGGGGGTCACCGTAATGTCAGCTTCCACCACTTGCATGACCAAACGATATCCTGGATCACTGATCAACGGTGTCCCTGCATCACTGATTAATGCAATCTGTTGGCCCGCTTGCAAATTAGCCAATAACTCTTGACTGCGACACGCTTCATTGTGTTCATACAGTGAAATAAGTCGAGTTGTAATGCCATGATGATTGAGCAAACGCCGACTGTACCGAGTGTCTTCAGCAGCGATGAAATCTACCTCACTTAAAATTTGTAACGCACGCAGAGTAATGTCGGCTAAATTACCAATTGGTGTCGCAACAATATACAGTTGTCCTGGTTGCTTCATTGCAATTCCCCCGGTGATCGATATGTTCATAATTAAACCAAGTTGGAGTTTATTTTACATTTCTCCACTTTGGTTTCAACGCAAATTGTGGTAACCTTGCCGCCCATGAATAGGAAGCTTAATCTTTATTACTCACCATTTTGGATCACCATCCTCGCCATGCTGATCCTCGTTGGTTGTCGTGACCTTGGTGGCAACCGCACCCAACATCAATATCAATTGCCCAGCCCCTACACCGAACCGGCCGATTATTATTTATCGATGGCCACGCAAACACCAGCACCACAAAACACCGGCTATCAACTAAAAGCAGTGGGACGATTGCTGGATGATAAAGCTTATCCGCGTGCACAACAAATCTTAGCGGAAATCAGTCCCAATAGGTTGCCAACTGAACAATACGCTGAATACACTCTCCTTTCCAGTCAAATCAATCTGTGGCGTAAACGGCCGCAGGCAGCACGCACCCAATTAGCCAACATTTCACCCGAAACAACCTTAACATCCTATCAACGCATTCAATACCATCAAACTCTGGCACAAGCATATGCGGATCAACAATTGCATTTAGACAGTGCCCGAGAACACATCCAATTGGATCACTTACTGCCTGGAGAAGCCTTGCGTCAAACCAATCGACAGCAAATTTGGCGACAACTCAATCAAATTCCCATTCAACAATTACACGCCCATTCTTTGGAAGATCAATACACTGAAATTAGCGGCTGGTTGGAATTGGCATATTTAACCAAACAGCACCACAATGGTACACCTAAAATGCAAATGGCTTTGAATGTTTGGCAAACCAAATATCCTAATCATCCAGCATTGCAAGCTTGGTCGAATCAAGATGTGACAACCGTTTCACAAGCACCACGACGGGTGGGATTGTTACTGCCTATGCAGGGAGACTTAGCAGAAGCCGGCAGCGAAGTACACGATGGTTTTATGGCTGCTTATTATCAACACCGACGTGAATCGGCGGTTCACCCTCAAGTCAAATTGTACGATACCAGTGTACAATCCGTTCAATCGGTGTACCAACAAGCTTTGGACGATGGTGTTGATTTAATTGTCGGTCCTTTACCAAAAGAACAAGTTGCCCGCTTGGCAAACCAAAAATTAGCCGTTCCTACCATTGCGTTAAATTATACGCATCGGCCAGCCAAACAAATGTATCAATTTGGTTTAGCACCACACGATGAAGCACAGCAAGTTGCACTGAAAGCAGCAAAAGATGGTCATACCCGCGCTTTAATCATTACCGGTAATGAGGATTGGCAAACAGACATCGAACAAGCTTTTGTCCAAACTTGGCGACAGCAACAAGGTCAAGTGATCGGTCATCTCAACTATGATCGACAAAAAGATTTGAATACAGCAATCAAACAAATTTTAAGTATTAATGAAAGTGAAGCACGGCAACAACACTTAACCCAAGTTTTGGGGAAAGAATTACAATCCACCCCGTATCATCGTCAAGATACAGATATGATTTTTTTGATTGCCTCTCCGGCAAAAGCCAGGGAAATTTTACCGTTGCTGAAATATCATTACGCAGGGAATATTCCAATCTATGCGACCTCTACTATTTACAGCGGTTCTCCTAATGCGGTGAATGATCGCGATTTGAATGGTATTTATTTTGTCGATTCTCCAGCAGTTTTGGCGGGTGATAGGCGACGATTGTATGCGTTAGGATTCGATGCTTATCAATTAGCCCAGCAACTTCATCGATTGTCATTATTGCCAGAGTCTGGTCTTTCAGGCAAAACCGGTTTGATCACATTGACTCCTACTCGACAGTTTAAGCGGCAAGCCCAATGGGCACGGTTTCAAAATGGCAAGCCTCAGCCCATCTCAGGCTAAAGGTCAGTGGGCAGAAACTCTGGCTTGCCAGTATTTGCAAGATCACCAATTAACTTACGTCACTCGTAATTACCGATGCCGTTGGGGTGAAATTGATTTAATCATGCGCGATCAAACAACACTGGTCTTTGTTGAAGTCCGATATCGTAAAAATACAGCGCATGGTCACGCACTTGAAACCATTCATCAACATAAACAGCGCAAATTAATTCGTGCCGCCACACATTACTTAATGAGTCTTCATCAATATGATAAAGTACCTTGCCGATTTGATGTGGTGGGCGTACATTTGGTAACCGAACATCCGCAATTTCATTGGGTCAAACATGCGTTTTATCTTCCAGAATAATCATTGGTTATCGATCACTGTCATATAAGGAACTTTTCCCATGCGGTACCATCCATTACATTCGTTCAGTATCCTATTATGTTGCGTTCTGTATTTGATCAGTTGCACCCCACCGGATACTCGCACTTATCGACAAATCGATAACGATGCAGCCATAACCCAAACCATTTATCAACATCTGCAAGCTGATCCACAGTTGCAGTCCAGCCGTATTCACGTACATGTGGTAGATGCGATGGTATTGCTCACCGGACAAACGTCTCATGCTTCTTTGAAATTTCAAGCAGAAAAAGCTGTACGCTCCATTTCCAGTGTCACTCGACTGTACAATGAAATTACCATAAGCGAACCACCTGATTTATTGCAACGCAAACGCGATCACCGACTCACCACCCGTATACGAACCCAACTGCTGCAGCTCACCGGCATGCGCGCGGTGCATTTTAAAGTTACCACCGAATACGATGTGGTGTATTTAATTGGGATATTAACGCCAATACAAAGTCGATTGGCGATGGATACTATCCGCCGTACCCCAGGAGTGAAAAAAGCAGTGAATGTCCTACGAGAAGCTTGATGTGCTACCGTAGTTTGTCGATTACCGACAGTCGATGAAGTTCGCAGCTTGAAGTGGAATGGGTATAGTTACTAACTTTTTTTCATCACTACCGATAAGAGATCATCATTTTACAATGGTTAGTTTCGGCTTACCGAAAGTTTTTTTCTCACCCTCGGTGGAAGTTGTAGCGTGATTGGATGAAGGCGATTCACCATCACCACCGTTGTTATCATCGTCGTCTTCGGTGAAAACCATACCACGGCCATTTTCTTTGGCATAAATAGCCATGACCGCACTTGGGGGAGTGTGGATCTGCATGGGGTTACCATTGAAACTGGCGCTGAAAACAATTCGCTCATTGGTCATGTTAAGTCCACGACACGCTTGTTCAGCGATGTTAAACACAATACGACCGTCTTCAATAAATTGTTCGGGCACTTGTACCCCTTCCATTTCACAATTGATTACAATGTACGGTGTCAATTCATTATCAACAATCCATTGATAAATAGCGCGAATTAAATAAGGCTTACTGGAAGTCATTGACAACTTAAGCGGCCTCCTGCAATTCACGTTCGCAATCAGTTAAACTGGCTTGGAATGATTTACGATCAAAAATACGTTTTGCATAATCTTTGATTATTTTAGCTGTTTTGGGCAGTTCGATTTCCAATGATGGCAATCGCCACAACAAAGGAGCAATGTAGCAATCCAGTAAAGAAAATTCATCACTTAGAAAGAAAGGTTTGCTACCAAAAACAGGGGCAATGTTAATCAAACTTTCCGTCAATTGATGACGCGCTTGATCCGCCGTTTGACTATTGTCATTTTCTTCAATCAGATTGACCAGGCTGTACCAATCGTGTTCAATGCGAAACATCATTTTGCGACTCTCTGCTCTGGCGACAGGATACACTGGCAATAGGGGAGGATGTGGGAACCGCTCATCTAAATATTCCATGATAATGCGAGATTCATATAGAACCAATTCTCTATCCAATAACGTTGGGATTGTTCCATAGGGATTTAAATCCAATAAATCTTCAGGCAGACCGTAGGCAACATCAACAGGGATAATTTCAACGTTAACACCTTTTTCGGCTAACACCATCCGAACTTGGTGACTAGGGATCCCATACTCATCGGCAAATAACGACATGATATTTTTTTTGGCTTGAATGGCCATCGGTGCGTTACTCCTTAGGTTATTTAAAATTAAGTCTTAAGTGTGTTAGAGGTCTAAAAAACGCGGTTATTATACCACATAAAACCTTTTCTGTGGGGAAAATAGGCTTATAATTTTCTGTATTGAAAAGAGTTGATGTTCTACCGCGCTATCGCACTGGCTCATCACTGAAAGTACAAACAACTATAGAAGCATCAAATTAGAGGAAATATCATGCATATTAGCTACGCGAAAGTAACATTGCGCATGCCTTATGTACACAGTTTGAAGCAGAAACGCCAAATCATTCAATCGATCAAAGGTAAACTGCGTCATCGGTTTGCCCAATTGATGGTGGCTGAAGTTGAGCATCACGACCAATGGCAATTAACCACATTGGCCATTGCAGCGATCAATTATCAGCGCCGTCCGCTTGAATCGTTTATCGGACAAGTGATAAATTACTGGCAACATGAATTATTCATGGATGCTGAAATCATCGATATTCAGCAGCAAACCATCACCACCGATTGAATCGGTTTTATATAGGAATTGTTAACATGCAACAGCGCAGAGTGTTTTTTATTTCAGACAGCACGGGGATCACCGCCGAATCATTAGGTCATAGTTTGCTTACTCAATTTGAAAACGTCACTTTCAATACAGAAACCATCCCTTATGTGGACACTGCAAAAAAAGCTCATGCTGTGGTTGAAAAAATCAATCACGCCTATCAACAAGATCAAATCAAACCTTTAGTGTTCGCCACCTTAGTACGTCCAGAGATTCAAGCGATCATTCAACAAAGCCAAGGACAACTGTTTGATTTTTTTCATACATTTTTGAAACCTTTGGAACAAGAGCTGGGCAGTCAATCAACCTATTCCGTCGGTAAATCGCATAGCATGATTAATTTTGAGTCGTACAAGCATCGTATCGATGCGGTGAACTTTGCATTGCAACACGACGATGGCATCAAAGTGAACCATTATCATCGAGCGGATGTAATTTTGGTTGGGGTCTCGCGCTGTGGTAAAACACCTACTTGTTTATACCTCGCTCTGCAATTTGGCATCCTCGCGGCTAACTATCCATTGACCGACGAAGAATTACACCACTTGGCATTGCCTGCATCACTCAAACCGCATAAAGCAAAATTGTTTGGCTTAGTGATTGATCCCGAACGCTTGCAAGGCATTCGCAGCGAGCGACGTCCTAACAGTCAATACTCATCGTTGGAACAATGCCGCCGTGAAGTCAATGAAGCCAAAACTATTTATCAACGCGAACAATTGCCCTGCTTGAATACGACGTATTATTCAATTGAAGAAATTGCCACGAAGATTTTAGCTAAGACGCAGATTGAGCGTCGGGTTGGGTGAAAACCTTACGGCACAAGATGCCATTCAATGCAAGCTTAAAATTCGCATCTTGAAGTGGAATGGGTATATATTCACAGTAAGTGGCATTTTAAGCGTGCTGTGGGTGGTAGATTAATGAGTTCGAACGGAATTTTAATAAAACCATTTAGGTGGTGGTGATAGTGGTTCAGATCCTTTGGCTTCCACTTTTCCTGACGACAGTGAAGCTTCCTTGGGTGAAAACATACTGTGCAGTTTCTGATAAGATTTTTTTATTTTAACCACTCGATTGGTATCAAATCGTTTCTCAGAATGGATGATTTTACAAAAGAAATCATACAATTTACTAAATACTCTACTGAAAAGATTTCGATGGTGTTGCAGTGCTTTATCTTCTAAGGCATCAGTAAAAATCTCGTCACTTCGCGTCAGAAAACTGCTCATCAGCTGGATCTGTTTATCACTTAACGGTCGGTCCTCTCCAATCGATTCTTCGTGACTTGGAACACTTTTCTTATCATCATCCACCGCATCATCTATCTCTATCGGCAGTAATAACTGATTAGCAAGATTATCCAGTTCAACTTTCAAACTGTTACAAACTCCTATTAAAGCAAAACTTTCAAGATTTGCTTTGCCTTCTTCAAACAGTTCTTTTGCTTTCAATAAAATAGGATAAAAAGCCTGATGAATCGCTTGTAATTTCAACTCTATCTGAGTATTTTGTGGAAACTTTAATCGGCTTCTAACGAGTGGAGGCGCATTTATCCCAAGCAATTCACTCAACATTTCAAGTTGCTGTCTTTCTTTTGACTTTGATTCAGCTTCTTGAACAAATTCATAGGTCGAATGAAGTTTGTTAAGCCAATGTTGAACAGCAAGTCTAAATGATCGAGAAGGTTCAAACTTAAATTGACTATCAAATCCGACTGGGGCAGAAAGAAAGCTGTCAACAAAAAATTGCTGGGCGATTGTAAATCCATTCTGAAACGCTTTTTGTTGATGCTTCACTTGCAACAAATCTTCTTTACTTTTCTCTTTTTCATCCCCATCTAACAACAATTGACATTCACTAATCTGTCCCTTAATCTTTTGTATCTCTTTTAAAAAATCAGCGTGGCAATCTAACAACCAGCCATCAAAGTTACCCAACTTATCATCTAAAACCTTCACAGCTTTAAGCAAATGAATGCTGTTCGCAGGATCATTCGCTGCATCAGCCAATAATTGTTTTCGTTTAGTCTCTGCCTCTGTCTTAAACAGCTTGAACATTTCATTGAGTATTGTCTGCTGCTCCGTTATCGCTGGACCCTGATAATCTTCTCGTTCAATTGGTGTAACTTGTTGAAGTGTTTGAAGTCTATGCTGCATAATCATTTCTTGAATCAGAGTCTCATGTAAATCCGAACATCCAAGATCAAATTGACTGCCAAACCCTTGTTGATAATGCTCAGCATCAGAAAAAAATCGGTCAAAGAAAAATTGTTGAGCTGCTGCAAATTTATATTGCAACATCGCCACACGTTGTTTTCCTTTCCCTTTTACACTTTTTTCATCATGGTTTGGTGATTCATTCTGCAATTGACATGCTGCTTGAACAACCTGTTGAAGCTTCCACATATATGTGAAAAAATCTTTGTGTTGATTGAGCCACGTTATAAATTCAGAACCACACCGTTGTTGTGCTGTAAGTTCAGAATTAGATTGGTCAGAACGCGAATCATAGACAAGTCGATAGATAAATGGTGAAACAATGGTGTTAAGCATTTGTTTTACAAGTTGGTCTGACAGCCCTAAGTTTTCACCAAGTATGTTTTCTTTCCCTATTAAGATTATCAATACTTTGTAGAAATCCATAACGGTCGCATCAAGTTCAGGCTTGTCAGCTATTTCAGCTAATGCATCCTTCAGAGTTTTTTCTGCCTGTCCCGCATGCTTTGCCTCTGCCTGTTTTTTCTTTAATTGTGGATATAAGCGAACATCGTGTCGTAAAGCACAATCAACGATATAAACGCCATTGCTGTCTAAATTGGGACCTGTATGAGCAAAATAGGTATCACTGGTTCGCTGATGAGTCTCCTTAAAATCACTTATTGGCGTGAACTGGACCTCACTCAACTTCATGTGTCCGATTCGCTTCATTATTATCGACGTTTCTTGACTATCAGAATGCTCAAAAGCAATAAAAGTTTTGATGATAGGTTCAAGACCAAACTTAAGTCCGTCTATCTGTTTACTCAAAAATGATTCCCATATTTCATTATTGTTGAATAAGCTGATTAATTCTTGGAAAGACTCATTCTCTGAGCTTGCGCCGCGAACTTTCTGATGTCGTACCGGTTTGATTGGTAAACCTTTCTCATCCTTTAATACAAAAGCAAACAGTGCCTGTCGATTTTTATCAAACTTGGCGCTCAACTGGGCTCTTCTGTTTTGCAACGCTTGTTTATCTGTAACTATCTCTGGCTGCTGTTGATTGCTGGAACTATCACCGTTGTTATTGATATTCAATATTTGCTCTTCACAGCTTCGTATTTCTTCCTGAATACACCACATATCAACAAAAAAATCTTGGTAGCACTCAAACCATATACCAAAGGACTGACAACATTGCTCCACTGTAAGAGTTTGTTGGGGTTTCATGTATTCAGCCAATGCCAAATAAGCAAACGGTTGCACAATTAATTCAAACAATTGTTTATCTTGTTTATTCGCTATATCAAATTGCTCTGACTCAGATACACCACCAAATAGCGATTGGTATATCGCGGTAAACATTGGGTTATAAAAAGGATCTGCCGCCTTTTGTTCTAAAATATCAAAGAGAAATTTATCACAAGAAGTAGATTCAGCTGTTAGCCAATCCACCAATCGAACACCACCATTTTGCAAACGATGATTCACTACAGTAATTTGTTTCAAAGTGTTACTAGGGTCAGCAGCAGTGTAGTTTCGTGCATCTTTATCTTCTGCTTCAACCTCAACATCTTGCAACCTCAACTTGTAGTTTCGTGCATCTTTATCTTCTGCTTCAACCTCAACATCTTGCAACCTCACCTCTTTTAAAAAAGATGTCACGTCGTTCGCAACATTCTTTCCATTCAATTGACTAGAAGAAATATAAGTATCAAGCAAATCAGTGAGATTACTTTTGTTAACACACTCTCGTATATTTTCGCAAAAAATTCCCCATGAATCAGGCTTAACGAGTAGAGGTTCTACTACTTGCTTTAATTGCTCTAATCTTTCGGAAAAAACTCGCTGAGTCATTATTTGCAAACCTTAGAAATATGATTAATTGAGATAGCGCCTCAAACAACATCGCCTTGACATTTCACGTAGTATAGATTATTTAGCCTAAATAGCAAAGTATTTGCACAAAATTAACCATTTTGTTCTTTTTTTCATCAAAAAATAACCCTTGTTAAGAATAAATGACCCACTCCCCAATCAAAAAAACCATATATACGACACATTCTCAACACAATTTTCGTCTAATAAGTACTCAAAACTGGCTTTTGTCAAATTTAAAACTTTAGCCAAGGGTTATCAAAAGATAATTACTTCGTCCTCGGATCCAACGCATCGCGCACACTGTCGGCAAATAAATTCGCTGCCAGTACTAAGATAAACATAAATACAAATGCCGCAGTGATGGGCCACCAGACCACCGGTTCACGCGCTAACTCCAAACGAGCACTGTTAATCATATTCCCCCAACTAATGGTACTAGGTGCAACCCCGACCCCAACATACGATAGCACTGCCTCAGCCAACACCAACGCACTAAAATCCAAAATTATCACAATCAATACAATATGCATGACATTGGGTAAAATGTGACGAACCAATAAAGTAATCTTGCGTACACCCAAAGCAATCGCCGCTTGCACATAATCCATCTCCCGCACTTTTAACGTTTCACCACGCAGCAGACGACACAAACTGGTCCAACTAGTGATCCCCAAAATAAAGCACAATGCTAACAATCGAGCATCGTCGCGCTGTGCTAAATTGGCAAACACTTGCGGATGGTTGGCGATAAAAATTTGCAACGATAAAATGGCTGAGGCAATCAGTAACACACCGGGAATGGAACTGAGTGTGGTGTAAATGTATTGAATGATGTCGTCAACGATTCCAGAAAAATAACCGGCGGCAATCCCTAAGCCAAGGGCAAATGGCAACATCACCAAAGTGGTCAGAGTACCAATTACCAACCCGGTGCGAATACTTTTTAAGGCTAAATAAAAAATATCCTGTCCAACTTTATCCGTTCCCAACAAATGATAATTTTGTGCCAACAACATAGCACTGCCAATCAGCATTAACATGACCAATGCGGTGAGGGCCAACAAACGCCATGAAATCGTTGGTTGTTTTCGCCACAACCGTTGCCAACCGGCTCGAAATGATTGCTGTTTCCAATAAGTCTGCCATGCCAAGATCACCAGCAAACTGATCCCCCACACTGCCAATCCTGCAACGATTCCTGACGTGATCCGCCACAAAATATCCAATAGTTTCTCCATTTGGCTAGCAACCCCAATGCCTGCATATTGCAACCGAGCATACGTGCTGACAAATTGATCCGATTCAGAACGCGTACTTTCTTTAACAAATCCATGCAGAGCGAAAGGAGCCGAATAAGTTTTTTCATATCGCTGGCCCAATGGACTGATCAAAACATCAAACAAACTATCCACTTGTGCTGAATATTGCGGTTGTACTTGCTGCTCCGTGCTTGGCAACGCACGTTGAAAATGGATGGAATCCAACAAACCAATAGCAAAATAAATCCCTAAGATCACCAAAGCCATTAAAGCCAATCGATTGCTTAACACTTGACGCCATGCCGCGCGCAAATGGGCTTTGCGTTTAATCCACCACCCACTGGCAATGAGGGCGATTACCAGTAAATAAATCAGAGCGTCGGTCCATAAAATAACCGGTTTGATTTCCATCAGTCGCACTACCTCCCATGTATCGGGCCACAGCATAGCATGTTTTTAAACCGGACCCTTGTTCACCTATACCCCATCTCACATCTTCAAAGAAATCGGGGGACAGTATACTTAATTCAATTTTTAAATAAGTATACTGTCCCCCGATTTCAATTTTTAAATAAGTATACTGTCCCCCGATTTCAATTTTTAAATAAGTATACTGTCCCCCGATTTCCCCATCTTTTATTTATTAAAATTCAACCTAAAGAAAGATTAAATGTTTTTTAGGCCTTGTTGGAAAGCCAAGTATTGAGCTGTACTTCTGTAATACCTAAGCCAATGATAGCTCCTGCATGCAACGAGCTGAGATCGGCTAACGTCATAGCAGTAAATTTATCAATGGCTTCGATGTTTTGTTTGCGACAGTATGCTTCTATAAATTGTTCAACCTCTATACCGTGCAAACCTTGTCTAACAATTTGACCCATCACGGCTTTGCGTTGCTGTCTGTATTGAATACGAAAGGCATCAATTTCCCCTAACGATTGTTTGACTACGCTGTATAGCCTGCAAGAGCGGGAATACGTCCAGGAAAAAAGATCAAGCATCGGCTGGACATCATTTTTCTCGTAGATGGCTAACAGTGCTACGGTGTAATCATCTCGTGATACGTCAGTAAAACTGAGTGGACACAGATTGTTTTTAATAAGTGGGATATTGCAACTCAAGCGAGACGTTCTTTTGTTTACATCCTCAAATGCTTGCAAATAGGAAAGATGGATCAATAAAAAGAAGCTTTGCTCGAAAGAGTCTTTGATCTTTTTTGCTTTTTGCAAAATCAATTCGAAGAATTCTTTTAAGGAGTGCTGGTTGCCAAGTGGTTTATACGTGGACTGCCCAATATCCACCTCAATTGCTCGAATGTTTCCACAAGCATCAGATGAGGCAAGCAAATCTTGAGATAACAAATAGTGCACGTTGCGAATGGTCAAACTGTTTAGCTCAATATCCTGCGCGTTTTCCACCAGAAACAAAATCGCCTCTTTGTGGTTCATAATCATCACAGTTTCTTCATGAACCTTACCTTCTGCCGCAATGCCTTCTTCGACTAATTTTTGCGTGTCCAGGCGGGAATAGGTATTCCCCTCCAGACGACTGGAATTATAAGACAGATCAATAAGCAGTCTTTGGCAAATTTGGCGGGCATAAGTACCAGCAACTAGCTGC
>WLWR01000160.1 GCA_012103495.1 Legionellales bacterium | reverse complement strand
AATTCGATGCTTACTTTGGTGTATCAAACGGCCAATTAGCAAAACGGACGTTACCAAAATTTATCGCCAACATTCTGTGGAAGAACGCCAGCAATGCATGGAAGGATTATTGAAAGATGATTTGATTGAGATGCGTGTATTGCCCAAAGCAAATACCAGGAAGTCGCCAACTTTTTACTACATCACCGATAAGGGAAAAAAATGGTTGGCGGATTATGAAAAGAATTTTCCTGGTGAATCATCTTGACCCATAAATTTTTTATGACTGACAGTGAATGGTCACTTCTATTCCACCTTCACCAGAGGCTGAAATTAACAAGCCACCTTTGACGCCCGCACGAAACCAGATTTTGATCTGTCCACGGTCAATCACACTGCACAGCGATGTTAAATAGCCCACTTCCTTTGTTAAATGCTCTGTATCAATGTTAGAAAAGATCATTGCGTCGGTGTTTGATTTTGCAGAGAGCATCATGGTGGTTTCTTGTATCTCATCGAGGTTGGGTGGAATGTATACTTCAAATCGCAAAGTTTTCTTTTCCGGTTCAGCGAATGCAATAGTTGATACACTTATCAGCAATAATGTAAGCAATAGGTTTTTCATGGTTGCGTCCTTTTTGAAAAAAAAATCGTGATGATGTTATGGAAGTCTACGGGAAACTGCAACAGAAATTGATGAATCTCTGTCTGGATTTGGACAAAAAAATAAAATAAAAATTTACTCGACTCTTTATTATTTATCTGTTACTTTTTTTCATGAATCGATACTTTGAAAGTTAAGTAGGAAAATAAGCTTGATTCCCAGTGAGGTGTGATCTAAAAAATATGGTGCTGATTCAAAAAATCGGTGAAAAATTTTATTTTTTTGATATTTTTTGACACGGGATTATCAGGTTCAAAATAAAGCCGACAGGGGTCCGACACCCTAAGCCGACAGTCTAAATCCCATACCCAGCCTGGATAAAATGCGCAAAGCCAACAGGGGTAAAAAGACCAAAGCCGACACACCTCTTATTATCTTAAAATAATATTATTATATATATGCGCATTTCAAATTTTTTCTGAAAATCGCTTGCTGATGGTTTTGAACAAAATCAGCGATTAAAAAATTTTAGTTGTTCGCAAAGAAAAATTAAAAAAAAGATCAATGAAGATTAAATCTGATTTAAACATGGCATTTCCACCCACCTGTGGAGTTCGACATTAAATAATTTTTGAAAGGTAATACGATTCGATGGGTTTTAATTTTTAGATGTCCTACCGTCTTTATTTGAGCGTTAAAATTTTAAGGCAACTTGACTTTGAATTAAAAAGCTAAAAGGGAAGGCTTGCAAAAGATGATCAAATGTTTGATCTAAATTTCTGCGTGTTTTCTTCTGTGAAAAAAAATTTAAGAAGTACGTCCAAATTTGGACAGAAAGAATAAACACATTATTCGATCCACATGGATAAATTTTATTGGAAGTTTAAAGTGGTTATGAATTTGAACTCAAGTTAGCCCAAATATGTTTTAGTAATCGAAACACGAGAATGACCCAACTCCTGCGAAATTTGCCATCGTACTTGATAGTCAATATCACGCTGAGCGCTTGTCATTTCTTTAACAGATAGTCCACCTTGAAAAGGACAATCCCAACCCTTGCCTTGCGTTTGTACATCAGTTAATACACGGTAACGTCGTTGTGCATACGCATGACGTAATCCATGCAAATTAGTCAATCCTGCTCGTCGGGTTTGATTGATGTAACGGTGTAGTTGCTGTTTGTAAGTGCGATGCTTTGGAATCAATGAATTTTCTTTGACGATTTGATGCAGCCTATCCAAAAAATTACGCTGTGCTTGTGTAATGATTGGAATGCACCGCATAATACCGCCTTTTGTCCAACTGCCCTGCAATCTCAGATAATTACCTTGATCGGCCTGACTGACTTTCAGCTTCATAGATTCTTCACGGCGCAGACCAAACAATTGTTGTGCTTGTAATGACAGTCGAAGGTAAGGATCCGTGATGCCATCTAAACAAAGTACTTGAATGGCTTTGTTTTCTTGCGAAGCAGGTTGGCGTTTCCCAATATCATAAGCAATATTGGCGGCGGATATTAAATTTCCCTTTCCCATGATTTGACAGGCACTGCGTAACTTAGCCATATAATTTTTTATTGTCGCGGTGGTGAGTGATTGAGCTTTCCAATATTGTACCAACGCTTCGACATGTTTTGCTTTCAACCCTTTAATGTGCGACAACTTGAATCCCAGGGTATGTAATATTTTGATGCATCGAATTAAAATCTCTTGAGTATCGGCACGAGTGGTGTAAGTCCTTAGTGGCATATTTCGCACCAATTGATGAATGGAATACGTGGCTTTATTTAACTTTTGTTTGCTCATGGAGATAATACCTAATGTGAGAAAAAGACAATCCTGTTTCTTGGTGAAGAATTTGCAATTGTTGTTTAAACGACTGTTGACCAAGTTGTTGTTGTTACACCAGAAGAGCATATAAGTGCGCCACCTGCCCACAGCCTTACTCGTTCTGTATCATTAACATAAAACTTTATGTGAGAGGACGTTGTGTTTCTAACCTCTACGTCTCCGCTACTATTGCCGCCGTGGCCTATTTGAAAGTTTGCATTGGAAGCGCCGCCACTTCTTGACTGTGTAAAATTCCAAAGAGTGCCTTTGTCATCGTTTGTATTGGTTATGGCAGCACTTGTGTTAGTAGCGGCGTTGGTTTGGTTTAGAGTAACAGTACCCTCCAAAGTTGGGCTGCTAGCAAACACAAGCGCACCCGAGCCTGTTTCATCTGTTACCGCAGAGGCTAAGTTAGCTGAAGACGGAGTGCCTAACCAAGTAGCGACACCTGAACCAAACGAAGTAATCCCTGTACCGCCGTTAGCAACCGCCAAAGTTCCTGAAAGAGTTATAGTGCCTGAGTTAGTAATCGGGCCGCCTGACGTAGTAAGGCCAGTAGTTCCACCAGAGACATCAACACTAGTAACAGTACCGCCTACTTCGGTGGGATTGGCATTCAATACCGCACCACCAGCCCCCGCTCCGTCTGTAACCACCATCACTTTTGAGCCGTTGGCTACATTTACCGTAGCGCCTGAACCTTGCTTGATGGTAATAATCTGGCTACCAGTAGTAGCGTTCTCGATCATCCAGACTTTAGATACAGTGCTTGGCCCTAATGTGACTTCTCTGGTAGCTGTAAGAGACACAGCCGAAGTAATCTTTAAATAGAAAGAACGGCTGTCATCCACAGTGCCATCTGGTATATCAAAAGTTTCGTTAGCATCCGCAGCTAACTGCTTTGTGCCGTAGCTAAAACCATCGGTGATCAGCCCAAGGTTGGTGTTGGTACTGGTTCCCCAAGTGCCGCTTTCCTCGCCTGTGGCGATTTCTTTGAGCCGTAAGTTGTTTGCATAATCTACCATTTGTCAGCCCCTATAATGCCGCATCGCCCGCTGCCGGAGGCACCGAGGTAGCATAAATCTTTGTGCTTTGTTTAAGATTTAAAGCCTGCCCACAATCAGAGCAGGTATCTGCCTCAAGTTCAGACTCATCGAGATCGTAACCGCAATTGCCGCAGACAATCTCAACTTCGTGTTTAGGGTCAATCTTTTCACCTAAATCTACCGCTTCATTTACCGTTTTCATGCCGCTATCTCCGTCCAATCCGGCGTTTGTGCTGGGGTTTCCTCAGTCCAACCCGGTGTTTGGCTGTCATCTACCTCAGTCCAGCCCGGTGTCTGGCTTGCATTTACTTCAGTCCAACCCGGTGTCTGACTATTATCTATGTTCGTCCAATCTGGGTTCTGATCTGGGACAATTCGTCCCCATACTAGCAC
>WLWR01000159.1 GCA_012103495.1 Legionellales bacterium | reverse complement strand
TGTGCAACTGATTGAATTCAACACGTTGATGTTTCAATACAGTTAAAAATGCCTTCGCTTTCTTTTGAACATCCAACCAAGCCGTCGATTCATCAAACCATTGATCAACTGTTTGTGGGACATCCACAAACCATTCACGCTGCAACGTTTGCAGCCATTGCTTTGAAACATCTTCCACGTATTGAGCAATGATCTGTCGTGCTAAGCGTTGTCGCTGCAGGGTCGATATTTGCGCCAACATGGGATCGTTTAATCGTTGAATCAGCATCGGGCGCACCCATTGCTGCCAACCTGCCACCGTATAAAAAAATGGCAACGCCGGTTGCTGATGAAAGGTTTCACGTTCGTTGATCGTCAAGCCTCCCAGACGCAACCATTGATAATGTGCAGTCGGTTGCAGCGTCATCGTTTGCAAATCCTTTTGCACTTGTTGCATCAACAACCGTTCTTCTGTTGTTTGGGTCTTTGATGGCTCCGGTTGATAATGATCAATAACATATTGTAAAGCTTGCGGTGGCCAAGTAGACACAGATGTTGCCGATAATTGTTGCAACGCCACTCTCAACCACGGCGCATTGTTTGTCGGTCGTAACGCCAAGTGGTATAACCATTGGAACAAATCAAAATAAGCTGCATACAAAGGATACTGCTCTATGCGTTGCTCAACCGTCAATTCTGCCCATCGTCGATGATAAGTGGTCAACGCCTCGATTAATTGTTCTGGCAATGATTGCAGTATGGTCGCTTGTAATTTACGCATTACCGCGTGTTTTGTTTGTCGTTCCAATCCTTGTGTTTGCCACAATCCTAACGATTGATACCAATGTCGTTGTTGAGATTGCGTCATGAGTTGTTGGTGACGGATCAACTTTTGTGGCCACCCTGCCCACGTCGCCGCCTGACCGCGTTCAACACTTTGTTGTATTTGACTCAATTCAAGCAGAAATATTTTGACCGTTTGATACACATGATGCATCCACCACCCACTTAGCAAAAGAATCCCGCTCATGATGACATATCGCAACCAGCTTGCTGTGCGATCGTGCATCCAACCAATACGCCAGATCGTAGCAATGTTTGCATGCAAAGGAAGCCATGCACGATCCAGCGTAACCCGATTGGTATCGGGAGTTGAAGGTGTTTGAAGGGTTGAGGCAATTGGTAGAAAAGTAGTCGCAGGATTGGCCAGTGATCGCATGATCCGTGACGGTTGCTTTCGTAAACAGGTACTGAAAAATATTCCATCCAATAAAACATCCCCCGCAGCGGCAAACCAATACTCAAACCACCGCTGCAAGCGCTGTTGCGCCTGGTTGAATTGTTCAGGAAAATCGTAAATCGCCAATTGCTCATCCAATTGCATTACCGTTTGCCAAGCATGCATTCGTTGTCGCTGCCACGATTGAACCAAATATTCCAATTGTTGTACCACTGATAACTGACATAACGCTTGTTGCTCATCAATTTTTGTCCGATCAAATCCGATTGGATTTGGCACAAGCACATGTTCGGCAAATTGTTCAAAATGATGGATAGCATCCAACTTCGTAAACAATACATACATCGGTATGCTCTTTTTTATCGTGCGTTGAATTTCTAAAAGGCAGCGTTGTCCCTGTTTGATTTGATCCAACCACTGGCTCTCCTCTTGGCAAAGCATTTTTGGTAAATCAATCACCCACACCAATGCATCCAACGGTTGCCGTCGCCGATAATGTCGAATCATGGATAATAAAAAATGACCACTACGAAGGAAGGTCGATGATTTTGGCATAAGCGTCATTTCAAGACACACTGCTTGGCGTGTCTGAAACAGTTGCACCCCTTGCGTTGACAAAGAAGTTGTGTGAGAAAACATTTGCCCAATCACCGATGTTTTACCACTTTGCGGCGCACCAACCATTAAGAACCATGGCCGACGATAAGTGGGTGACATAGGACACCATTGACACAACCACGCCAACCCTTTACGTGTGGTAATTAAATCCGCCACTCGCCGTTGCCATTGCCGTTGTTGCTGCGTGCGGGTAAACCAGCGCTTGTACCGATTGCGATTTGATGTACGCCAAATACTGACAAGATGAAAAATGGATGCACCGATAGCGCCCAGTGTTTTAAACATAATGCCTCCATGCATTATAAAAATGGTTTCAATGACAATAACTGTTGTTTAAGCTGCCAAATAGCTGCGTGACATCCTAAATAGAAAAATCCCATCACCCCCAACATCCAACCATACCTTTTCATTGGCTGAATAACACAAGATGGCCAACGCGATGACTGAGAAATTCGTAATGCAATGGTTGAATTTCTTTTCCGTGGTGTGGATGGTCGTTTTGCTAATTGTTGCCCTAACGTTCGTTTTAACGTTATCAATATATTTGGATCGTGCAATCGATGCTTCCCCTGAAATCCCAATTGCAAACATAAATAATAAATATCTAATACCAAAAGCGGTGTTGACGGGGTTTGTCGCAAAATTGTCAGACGCTCAAAAAACCTTTCCCCCGCCAAATGATCATCAAATAAAATCACTTGCAACGGTTGCCCCAACCAATCCTCTTTTGCCGACCAAGTCGAATACGCTACCAACTCATCCACCAATGCCGCTAAGGCATATTGCACCGCCGCCAAATCGGTTGTGGTCACTTGTGGTATGTACAGCGAGCGAAGCGTTTGAATCGTTTGTTGTTTTAATAGATCGGCAGCAATCAATTGCTCCGGTTGCCAATGCAATTGCAAGGCCAAATCAAACAAAGAAGTTATTTGTTTTTTTACCTCTAAATTCAATGATAAATAATCCAACATCGTATCAATCACTTAAATAATAATTTTAATTCCAACACCGAATCAGTTTGCGGGGTATACACCGTCAACTGTCGTTGCTTCACCACCGATTGCCACATCAAATGCATCACATCCAAAGCAAACCAAACCGTGGCTGAATCAGATCCAATTGAATTGACTCGATTGCCGTGGCATTGTAATGGAATGCCTGGCATGGCCGCCGCCAACAATTGTCCGATCGTATCCGTGGCGGCTACTTTGGTTAACTCAACAAATTGCTTCATTGCCTGCGGCGAATGATCCAATCCTTTGACCAATAACCAACATTGCTCACATTGTAATAATGCCGATTCCATCGGCCCACTGTTCCACCAACCTGGTTGTTGCTGCTTGAGCACCCAACTGGTTTGCTGTGTGTTATGAAAATTCGCCAAGCGTTGCTGCACCCATTCATCCAGCTCAGCAAATACAGTCGTTAAAGTTTCTTGGGTAAACACTGGCAAAGATGCCGATGCTTGATTCAAAACCGCGGTAGCCACCAACCATTGCCCCATCGTTTGATACAGTTGCCAAGGGTGCCATGCTGGATTTTGTCGAAATTGTTGCAATTGAAATAAAGTTTGGGTGGTGGCATATAAGATGTTATTCAATCCCATTGTTCTCTCATCCAACGTCGTGAGTATTGTGTGCACTTGTTGCAACGCTTGTTGCCAATGTTCGATCAACGATACTAGATGATCGCTGGTACGAATGTGACAACAAGCAGGCACAAACGTCGTCATCAATTGATAGTGTCGCTGGGTGATCCCCGTCACTCGCGCCAATGGAACCGTTAAAAAAGATGATAAATCTTGTTCATCACTCAATACACACAGTGCTGGGGTTCCAAACAAAACTTCTCGCTGTTTATCCGATTCAAATTGATCCGGTACCGTTTGATAATGCGCGCGCCATTGCGCTGCCGGTGGATCCGAATAACCAGCAATGCCACTGGCCGTTTCTTGGCGAGGCAAGCCAAGATAAAGTGTTGTTTGATCAGCATTGATTCGCGTTAATGACAAGCCCAAA
>WLWR01000158.1 GCA_012103495.1 Legionellales bacterium | reverse complement strand
TTACCCGGTGGATGGTGATGTTGGCCAGACGCTTCATTAAATTCAATTGAACAATCATCACTAATAAAATCGCCGCGGCAAAATAAATCAACACCAACCAAGCAGAATGCTGAATTCCCAATAGATAGCCAGCCCACAGCACCAGCAATAAAAATGCCGGCATGACAATTCGAAATGGCAACATGGCAGAAATGTTATGCTGAGAAATTTGCAATACCACGGTGGTTAATTGAATGACACAAATCAGTGGCAATAACCACAATGCCAACAGCAAAGGGTGATATTGATTAAACCCCGTTTCAGTAAACACTTGTACATCAAAATAAGCCAACACAGTCCCCAAGATTGCCACACCAATACCAATGAAAACGGTACTAGTAAAATAAAAACGTAACAATCCTTGTTCACGTGACGGGTCTTGATGTAAATACAACGGCAGGAATTTGCGCAGCGACTGATCGCCCCCTAACAAAGCGACCACCGTCCAGAAAAAGGCTAACGACATGGCAATGGAAAAATCACCAAAATCTTCTGGGGTTAATAAGCGCGCCAAACTAACATCAAAAACAAACGTTAACAGTGCGCCCAAGACGGTGATAGCAAAGATAGCTTTGGTACCACCGAAGACTTGATTGAAAGAAAGATTGTGCTGCCAATGACGGTTCATACATCTGACGATAAATCATAACGCATACCTTGAGTATTGAAGCTCGATTGATCTGTGTCAACTAAGCAACAGCTACTGAAAAGTGGCTCACAACCGGATCAGGGCTCAATGGAGCAAACTCGGCTTTACAAATTATCACAACCCAATACAATACGACTTACTTTTTATCGAGAATTCAGCATGCGCAAACTTCTTTTTCAATGGTTGCTAGGCCTTGTTGGCGGCTTATTCAGCCTGACTGTTTGGGCGCAAGAATTGTATCAAGTTGAAATTATTGTTTTTCAGCACAATCGCAATGCCCTGCAAGAACAGTTGGCTCCCAATGCACCTTTACCCACCGTGAATCAAGCCACCCCTTTGCGCCCTTACAATGGCCGGCGTCAAGCTTATCATTTGTTACCAACTTCAGCGTTTCAATTAAGTTCTCAGGCAACAAAACTAACGCAAGATCCCACTTACACGGTGCTATTGCATCAAGCCTGGTTGCAACCGATTCCCCACCCCCGCAGCGCACGTGCGGTACATATCAAAGCACTTGAACTGGAACAAACCGAAAGCACTTTGCCTTTTTACCAATGGAAGCTCAATGGCACCCTGACCTTAAGTCAATTAAATTACTTTCAAGTCACTGTTGATTTGATGTTGAATGTCCCCTTGAATGAAGCACAGCGACTTAATATAACCATTCCATATGCAGCTCTAGGTCGCAATATTATTAGCATTCCATTTCAGTACCGCCGTCGTCTACGCGCCGATCAATTGTATTATTTGGATCACCCAGTTTATGCCATGTTGATTCAGATAAAACCGCCAGCATAAAATCTGTGATCACTCTCCCCAAGTACGAATAAATTTACCGATGCTCAGGCGCAGGAACGTAGATGCCAGGTGCGTTGCGTAAATAACTTTTGTAATCCAAACCGTAGCCAAATACATAGTGATCCTCAACCGTTAACCCGGTGAAATCAGCATGGGATAATTGCTCTGTGACACGTGGACACTGTTTATCTAGCAACACTGCACTGTACACTTGTCGGGCACCTTGTTGGTAACAATCATCGATAATCGCTTGCAAGGTAATCCCCCCTTCCAAAATATCATCCACCACCAGAACATGACGTCCTGTTAAATTCATGGTAGTGTGCGCCCGCCATTGAACTTCTTTCCCAGACAAACCATTTTGATAGCGAGTGGCGTGGACGTAATCCAACTCCAACGCAAACGTCAAGCGCGGCAATAAATTACCTAGGGTCACCATGCCACCGACCATGACACATAAAACAATGGGATTGGTATCTAACAATTTGGTATTGATAGTACTGGCCATTTGATCCAGTGCTTTGGCAACCTCATCAGCGGTATATAATTGCTTGGCGTTGGCATAGACTTGGTGAATATTGACAGGAATCGTCATGCTCAATCCTTTTTCTCAAATTCGCGTAAATTGACTCCCGGCAAAGTGCTGACATTGGCATGACCACCCAGGCTTGGTTTTTGACCAACGCCGGTGGCTGAATCCAATTCGTCAATTCGTAAAATAGATTGCATGGGGATGTAGCTGCGCGTGACACCATCAAATTCCAATTTCAACTTTTCTACCGATGGATCAACAATAACTGAATTGTTTTCACCGAACACAAAATCTTCAACTTCAATAAAGCCAAACATTTCACTTTCATAAATTTTATTGGCAAAAACTTCATACACAGTGTCTTGAATCATGAAAATAATACGGAACATTTTCTGCTTGCTCATGAATTAACGTCTCCTGCTCACATCGATTGGGCTTGAATGATGAAACGATCCTTGTAGGATCATATTGATGAGATATCCTATTAAATGAGGCTAGATTGTAAATCAAATACGCAGATATGCCAACTCAGCGACGGTTGTCTGACGTCCCAAAGCTGGATTACGCTCGGGAAAACGGCCAAATTGGTCAATAATTTCAAAATGACGCAATGCCAGAGCTAAAAATGTTTGATAAAACAGTTTAGTTTCCATCAGTGAGTATTGCATTAAGGCTTGATAAGCAACAACGCTTTGGCGCTGCAGGGTCAAATCCTCAGCCTCTAGTAGCGGTGTATAATAGAATGCCCGTTCAATGAGGGTTAGTTGATGATCCCATTGATGCTTTATCCCTGTCTGGCAAATGTCCAAGGCCATCGCATCGGATTGATACGCTTTGTGCTGATTTGGATACAAACGTTTTGGTACCACATTCAACAAAATAATCAGGGCTAAACTGCCTCGTGCACTCGCCTGCCAATGTGAATAAGCACCCTCCTGTGCCGCTTGTACCTGGTGGCTTAATTGCTGGCGCAACTTGCTGAGATGGGCCTCATCATCAGCAAACCACAATTGCATACGGGATGAATCAGGCAATTGACCATTGGCACTGTTGCCAAACCAGAAATCTAAAATCCAATCAATGGAATGAGAGGTGTGAATTTGCATAAACTGATGCCAAAATAAAGTCGACTTATAAGGTTATATCGACCATTTAAGCGGTGAACTGTACTTTAAGAGCCATTGAGTCATCCTATACTCATCGCAGATTAAGCTGCAGACCCTCTCGCTCAAAGCCAATTTGTTCTCAAGATTTGCAATGTTAATAAATGAATACGTTAAACTTTGCTAACAGGATTGCGAGCTGGGATCACCTTACCATCAATATTCCAAGTTACCTGAAAGCCCACCAAGTCGGCACGGTTTTTTGAGCGCCCCACCACCGTAACGGCTTGGCCACCGGTTATAGTGGTCGCATCGAACGCTCCATCTTGAATAAATAAATGAGCGTAACCAACATCAAATCGTAAATTATCAAGCAAGTAATAACTGACCCCGATGGTTGCCGCAATGCGATCCCCATCAGGTAAACGCACCGTGCGATCTTGATTATTGGTTGGGGTTTGATCATAACCAATCGCAGCACGAAACAGTAATTGCTCATTCACGGTGTAATTGAATCCGCCCATCAGTCGCCAGGTATTGCGAAAATTCTGCGGTAAGATCACATCAATGGTGTTTTCTCCAGTGGATGCGACATTTTGCAATGTAATATCGGTAAGTGTATTCCACTGCGTGTAAAAAGCGCTGAGCAACAATGCCAACCGTCGATTAAATTCATGATAAAGACTGAGGTAAGTCGTTGCCGGCAGATTAAAATCCGATCGCAAATTATCGGAAATATTGGAACGACTATTGGTGCTGGCTAA
>WLWR01000001.1 GCA_012103495.1 Legionellales bacterium | reverse complement strand
TCAATTGTTGCATGAACAACAAAAAACTGCCGCCGATGTGGTGTTTTTTCAAGAGTCGGGTTATCTGGGCTTGTTAGCACAAGCCGGTATGCTCGCGCCGATCGATTCGCGGATCACCGCACCGATTCCTGCGCACTTTAAAGATCCCAATCATTATTGGGTAGGCGCCAGCGCGCGAATGCGAGTTCTAGTCTACAACCCTGAAAAAGTCACAGCAGATCAATTGCCCATCTCGTTAGAGCAATTAACCGACCCCAAATGGCGTGGTCGGTTAGGGTGGGCACCAACCAATGCTAGTTTTCAAGCACACATCAGCGCCTTGCGCCATCTGTGGGGCGAGGAAAAAACCCAACAATGGTTACGTGACATCATCGCCAATCAACCGGTGAATTACCCACGTAATTCACAGATTGTACAAGCAGTAGGACAAGGCGAGGTTGATTTAGGCTGGTCCAATCATTACTACATGCACCAATTGAAAAAACAAAATCCCAATTTGCCCGTCATGAATTATCATTTTCCTGAAGAAGGCAACGCTGGCAATTTGTTGATCGTCTCCGGCGTTGGGATCTTAGCCCACAGTGATAAACAAGCATTGGCCGAACAGTGGGTCGCTTTTTTATTAAGTGAATATGCCCAAACTTATTTTGCACAATCCGCCTCGGAATACCCAACGCACCCGGACATTACTCCCGCCACGGCGCTAACACCTGTGGCTGATATTAAACATCTTGAGATAGACTCATCCAACTTAGTAGATTTATCACCCACCGTCGCCTTGCTGCAAACGCTAGGCATCTTGTAGTGCCCGTCATTTGCCACAACAGTTCAGCGTGTGGTGGTGAATATAATTTGCATAACAAGGTCAGTGATTGTGGCAAGACGCATCCACCTTTAACCCTCTCTTCATGATGAGTAAATCGTTATCCCGTTACCCTGTACTGACGCTAATTTCATGGGGAATCGCTGGATTGGTATTGTTACCACTCATCGGTTTGGGTTGGGGATTGCTGTACCCACCAGCCCATCCTTTGATCGAGCAAACCGCCTCTTTTGTTACATTGTTTCAACAGAGCAATGCCTGGCGATTATTAATCAATACCACCTTATTGGCTTTAATCACATCAACACTGGCTGGAGCGATTGGTTTGTGGTTTGCCTGGATTGAACAGCGCAAACAATACCCTGCACGTCAACTTCTGGCCATACTGGATTTATTACCCTTAGCTGTACCTAGTTATTTAATCGCTGCCACTTTGCGTGATAGTTTAGGACCCGGCGGACTGTTGAGCGCTTGGATACAACTTCCGATTTTCAAAGGATTTATCCCCGCCATCATCGTGTTGACCTTGATCACCGTGCCTTACGTACATTTGTTGGTGTCAGCAGCACTTAAAAACTTATCCGCGCAAGAAGAAGAAACTGCGCAGTGTTTGGGCGCCTCTTCCACCAAAATTTTTTGGCAGATTATTTTTCCCAAACTCAGACCCAGTTTTGCATTTGCCTGGTTGATTGGTTTGTTATACATCATTAGCGATTTTGGAGCGGTGGCTGTACTGGATACGCAAGTATTAACCTGGCGTTTATATCAAGCGGTCGATCATCAACAATTGGCCAAAGCCACCCTGTTAGGCAGTGTGTTATTGCTGTTGGCTTTGTCATTATTGCTCATTGCCAAACGAGTACACGGACAACAACCACCGCAATCACAAATTCACAACCCCAAACCCACCCGCCGTACCACATTGACCGGAGGACCCTTGTGGCTCACTTACGGTTTGCATCTGCTAGTCATTGGTTTGGGGGTTGTTATTCCTGTGATTGCGTTGGCGCAATGGGTACTCAATGGGTTCATTCATCAATTGCACTTTGCCGCATTATGGCCACCGATTGCCGACACCCTGTACGTGTCGGTATTCAGCGCTACTCTGATTGTGTTACTCACATTGGCACCCGCTTGGTTGGTGGGACGTCAATATTTATCGCGGACCGTTGAACAACTCATTTATATGACCAGCAGTTTGCCAGGCATTTTATTGGCGTTTGGTTTATTGTTGTGGACCTTGTGGATAGTTGATTTCCTCCCCAATACCAATGCCAGTTATCAATGGTTGTTGACCAGCGGTATTTTATTATTCATGGGTTATGCCATGCGTTTTATGGCAGAAGCTTATGGAGGTTTAAAAAGCGCGGTGATGTTGTATGATCCGCGGTTGGGAGAAACCGCGCGGATCTTAAACAGTCCGCGTAGGCGATATGTGTTGCAAGTGATGCTCCCGGCGTTTCGTCCAGCATTGGGCGCCGCCTGGTTGCTGGTGTTATTAGCACTCATCAAAGAATTACCGGTAACATTATTATTGGGTGGACCGATGGGGATTCGTACCTTGAGTTTTAGAATTTTTGATCGCTATCAAGAAGCGTTTTTACACGATGTAGGTGCTGCTGGCTTGATGCTGGTGATGATGTCTTTGACCTTGGTTGTGATCACTTTGCGGTGGCGCCGTCATGTCTAACCCACTCATGATTGAACAATTATCGCATCGCTATGCACAACACCCGATCTTACGCAACATCCATTTAACCGTTGCCCGCGGTGAATTTTTAAGCGTGTTGGGACCTTCCGGTTGTGGGAAATCTACGTTACTACGTTTAATCGCCGGCTTGGAACAACCGTGGCAAGGAACCATTCGTTTAGCCAACCGCCTGGTGTTTGATAACGGTCGATCTTACCTCCCAACCGAACAACGCCGGTTGGGATTTGTCTTTCAAGATTACGCTTTATTTTCTCACCAAACAGTGACACAAAACATTGCTTTTGGCCTGGCGCAAACAACCAAACAACAGCGCGTACACACCCAACAACGTGTGCGTCAACTGTTAGATTTGATCGATATGCCGCACTATGCAAATCGTTATCCATGTGAATTATCCGGTGGTCAACAACAACGTGTGGCCTTAGCCCGCGCCTTGGCGCCTCGGCCAACCTTATTGCTGTTGGATGAACCGTTCGCCAACATCGATGCCACCATTCGCCAAGAATTGGGACAAGCGTTGCAAACCATTGTGATGCAAGAGGGAGTCAGTGTCATTTTGGTTACCCACGATCGTCGTGAAGCATTTGCTCTGGCCGATCGCGCAGCGATTTTACAAAAAAGTCCGACCGGCACTTACATTGCCCAATGCGACACGCCCGAGCACGTATATCACTATCCGGTTAATCCAAACGTCGCTCAATTAACCGGCAACGCGAGTTTCATCGCAGCCCAAGCCAATGGTCACGAAGCGACAACAGCGATAGGCTCCATTGCACTAAGCCAACCGAGTCAAGGCCCAGGTCAACTTTTGATACGCCCGGAAATGGCAACCTTCGTCACACAACCACAAGGTCCAGCCATCGTCATTCATCGAATTTTTCACGGCCATTGTTATCGTTTAGTCTGCCAACAGCACGATGTGCAAATAGAGGTGGAAGTCCCCTTGACCCTGCAAGTATCTATTGGTGATCGAGGTAACATTCGTATTCATCAACCCTGTTTATTATTAAATGACGCGTAACGATTCACCAAATCACCAAAATTTTAAATCTCGGGAGACAGGATTGAAAGCCCTTGTTTCATCATGGTAAAACAAGCCTACCCTTACTCTTTTGAAAGAAAATCGTCGTTTACCCCATCTTCCAAAAATGCTAGCATCACGGACTTCATTAAAGTATACAAATTAAACAACTTATGACCAACTGGCTGTCCATCGCAATCTTCATCTTTGCCGTTGTCTTTGGCGTTTTTCAAGCTCATGCGGCACGCTATGTCGCTGAATCAACACCCACCGAGGCCATTGTCCCACCCACCACAGACATCACACATGATTTGCAAGCCTTTCAAGGATTGTTTGTCATCGGACCCGTCAATGTAAAAATCGTGCGCTCAGACAAACATGCGATTCGGCTCACCGGCCCTACCGAACAAGTGACGAAAACAACCGTACAACTGGATGAATTCCAATTAAATGTCGTCGTGCCCGAAGGCCAAGTGCTGGAAGCCGTAGTCTATATGCAAAACTTACACAGCATTCATTGGCAAGCGTTCGGCAATTTGACTGTCAACGCCTGGAACAGCGCATTGCTGGACATTACGACAGGCGGCGAAGGCGCCGTCACCTTAACCGGCAAATTTGGTTTGCGTCACCTAGACATCGGCGGCAAAACAGCATTGACCATTCATGAGGTAAGCAGCCGCTCCATGACTTTGCGCATTCGCGACCAAGCAGCCGTCATCCTGCGAGGCATGGCCGTAGTCGATAGCATTGAATTGTATGACAAAGCTCATTTAGATCTGTATTGGTTAGACAGCTATGGTTTACGTATTGAAGCACACAACCAATCCACCGTCACCCTGGCTGGCGTCGCTGATCGTTTGGTGGCCTTATTGCAAGGCAACGCCCAACTCAACGCCCGTTTTTTACGCACGCGCGAAGCCTACGTAAAAACCTATGAACGCGCACTGGCAGAAATTCAAGTCACCGACAATCAAAACGCGGTGGCTTATGATGAAAGCAATATTTATTTTTTCACCACGCCTCAATTTCACGCCAGTTTCATGGCTCGCGATGGTTCGGTGTTAAACTTCGATGGCATAGAACAAGCCATACGCGGTGATCAAACAGCCCTTATTGCTCGAGTGAAATAAGTATTTTGCTAGCGGCGCCGGCTTCTTCTCGCACTAGCTTAGGCACCAAATAACCAGGTAATTGCCCAAGCATGGTTTGCAATAATTGTTTGGCAACCGATAAACAAACAGCAAAATGGGCCGCCCCGTGCACTTGATCCAATACATGCAAGTAATACGGCAGCGTATCAATTTCCCACAATCGTTTGCTCAATTGCACCAGGGTCTGCGCTTCATCATTGACCCCACGCAGCAACACCGCTTGATTCAACAAATGAATTTGATGCGCACGCAACAAGTGGGCCGCGCGCGCCACCGATTCATCAATTTCTTGTGGATGATTGCAATGACTGACCATTACCACACGCAGCCCACTGTCGGCCAACAAGCGACCCAACGCCGGTGTCACTCGATCCGGCAACACAATCGGCAATCTTGAATGAATGCGCAGCGTGGTGACTTGCGGCAATTGTTTTAACTGTTCAATGAACGCTTGCAAAATGGCGTCTTGCACCATCAACGGATCACCACCGCTTAAAATAACTTCATGAATCTGTGGGTGCGCTTGCAAATACGCCAAAATATCCGGCCAATGTTTGCGTCCCACTTGATTATCAGCATATGGAAAATGTCGCCGAAAACAATATCGACAATGCACCGCACAAACACCGGTTAATGTCACCAAAGCGCGACCTTGATATTTGTGCAAAATTCCAGGTTGAGGATTGTGTTGTTTCTCTGACAAAGGATCCAATGAAAAACCCGGTACTCGATTCGTCTCATCACCCACTGGCAACACTTGACGCAACAAAGGATCGTTCCTATCGCCTTTGCACATTCGCACAGCAAACGCGCGCGGCACACGCAAAGGAAACGATCGTTCCACCTGTTGAGCAAAGGCGTCTTCTGGCAAATTTAAAAAAGTCAACAAAGCAGACACATCGGTAAACCCATCAACCAATTGTTGTTGCCAATCCTCTGCTTGTTGCGGCGGGGGCAATCGCGTTATCATAAGCACCATTTTAAAAACATCGTAGTGCAAGATCATAATGGCAACCTATGCAACGAATCAATTTAAATCCGGTTTAAAAATCATGCTCGACAATGCGCCATGCTCGATCGTCGAGTGCGACTTTGTCAAACCTGGCAAAGGGCAGGCGTTTACTCGAATCAAAGTCCGCAATTTAAAAACGGGTCGTGTGGTGGAACGCACATTCAAATCCGGCGAGACGGTAGAAGCAGCCGATGTCAGCGACATTGAAATGCAATATTTATACACCGATGGTGAGCACTGGCATTTCATGGAACCCAATACGTTCGAACAATATGCCGCCGAAGCCGAGGCCATGGAGGAAGCCAAAGTCTGGCTTAAAGAACAAGACGTTTGTACAGTCACTTTATGGAATGGCGCACCCTTATTGGTAACACCACCAAACTTTGTTTTACTGACCATCACCGAAACCGATCCCGGGCTTAAAGGTGATACTTCCGGTGGTGGTAGCAAGCCCGCCACGCTAGAAACCGGCGCCGTGGTACGCGTTCCTTTGTTTATTCAAACCGACGAAGTAATCAAAGTCGATACCCGCAGCGGCGAATACGTTGGGCGAGCCAAAGAATAGCTGAATGGTAATGCCTTGGCGCAACGGTAAACCTGCTCACATTTTCAAATAAAATAGGACCGGTTATCGATCCCATTGATATTGGCACCATGCCACCGCCGTAATGCCAGCCGTCTCTGTGCGTAACACCCTTGGTCCCAAACTAAGATCATGGTATTGGTGTTGCTTGGCCAAAGCTATTTCGTGATCTGTCAAACCACCTTCAGGCCCCACCAACAAACGCACGCATCGAGGCTGTTCCCATTGCGCCAAGTCGGTTTTACACATCGATGGTTGCAAGACAAAACAAGTCGCTTGCTCAGTGTGTGGCACCCATTCCGCCAGAGAGATGACCGGATTTAATTGCGGCAATCGATTGCGACCGCACTGTTCGCAAGCACTGGCGATCACCCCCAACCAATGCATTTGTCGTTTCAACAACCGTTGCGGATCCAGCTTTACATTACACCGTTGACTCATCAGCGGTGTCACCACACTCACACCCAATTCTGTGACTTTTTGCAACAACCAATCCATACGATCGCCCTTGCTAATGACTTGGCCTAAATGCACCGATACATTCGATTCACGCTCGATTGAATGATGCGCTTGTATTTGCACCGTAACCGTGCGCCGAGATGTTTGTAAAATTTGCGCGGCATATTCACCGCCTTGATTGTTAAACAAAGTCAACGCATCTCCATGCCCCAACCGCAGCACATGCAACAAGTGATGCGCCGCCAAATCGGGCAACATCACGGTTTCACCAACGGTTAACAGCATAGGACAATAAACTCGGGGCATGACAAAAGTAACAGTAAAAACAATCCTCGCATGGTAACAAACCGAGGCGAAACCTCAACCATCCCCCCTTTTTAATCTTGTTTGCCACTTCATACAAAGATTTAAAATCAATGAAAAAGCTCAAAAACCATCCATCTGCTCATAGCGTACCACGCTGGAATGGCGTAAAATGCCCGCTTTTAATTTAACGCTGTGTGGGAGATCATCATCAATGCCTGTTCGCCGAGATTTAGCCAACGCCATTCGCGCTTTGAGTATGGACGCTGTCCAACAAGCCAACTCCGGACATCCCGGTATGCCAATGGGAATGGCGGATATTGCAGAAGTTTTATGGAATGATTTTTTAGTCCACAATCCACAAAATCCTCAATGGTGCAATCGAGATCGGTTTGTCTTATCCAACGGCCACGGCGCCATGTTGCAATATGCTTTGCTGCATTTATCCGGTTACAATTTACCGTTGACGGAATTAAAACAATTTCGTCAATTACATTCCGCCACCCCCGGCCATCCAGAATACGGTTATACCCCAGGTGTTGAAACCACAACGGGCCCTTTGGGACAAGGGTTAGCCAATGGTGTGGGCATGGCCATTGGCGAACGTGCGTTGGCAGCGCAATACAATCGGGAACATTTTCCAGTAATCGATCATTATACGTATGTCTTCGCTGGCGATGGCTGTTTGATGGAAGGCATTTCTCACGAAGCCTGCTCTTTGGCGGGAACGTTGGGACTGGGTAAATTAATTGTATTTTACGATGACAATGGCATTTCCATCGATGGTGATGTGACCGGTTGGTTTACCGACGATACAGTTCAACGGTTTCAAGCATATGGGTGGCAAGTCATTACCAATGTCGATGGGCATGACAGCGACGCCATTCACCAAGCCATTGAACAAGCGCGTTGCCAAGCTGAACAACCCACGCTGATCTGTTGTAAAACCATTATTGGTTTTGGCTCACCCAATCTCGCCGGCAGTGAAAAAACCCATGGTGCACCTTTGGGTGATGCGGAAATCGCCGCAGCACGTCAACAATTGGGATGGACACATTCCCCTTTTGAAATTCCATCGGCTATTTACAGCGCTTGGGATGCGAAAGAAACTGGCAATGTCACCGAGCAAGCATGGCAAGCATTGTGGGAAGATTACCAGCAACAATTTCCAGAATTAGCCAACGAGCTTGGACGCCGGTTACAAGGTAAATTGCCAGACCAATGGTCTGCCACCGCCGATGCCTTTATTCAACAATGCGCACAGCAAGAACAAAATCTCGCCACCCGCAAAGCCTCTCAACATTGTTTAAATGCGTATGGCGCTATCCTGCCGGAACTCATCGGTGGCTCCGCTGATTTAACGGGTTCTAACAATACCAATCAAACCCACTGCCAAGTGATCAGCAAACAACAGCCGGCGGGCAATTACCTTCACTACGGGGTACGCGAGTTTGCCATGTCCGCCATTATGAATGGCTTGGCTCAATACGGTGGGTTTATTCCTTACGGTGGAACCTTTTTAGTCTTCGCCGATTATGCGCGTAACGCAGTCCGATTGGCCGCACTCATGCAAAAACGAGTGATCTTCGTCTATACCCATGACTCCATTGGTTTGGGAGAAGACGGCCCCACCCATCAACCCATCGAACACGCCGCCATGCTACGACTGACCCCCAACATGTCAGTCTGGCGACCGGCCGATCAGGTGGAAACCGCCGTGGCATGGCGAGCAGCCATCGAGCGCACTCAAGGCCCAACCAGCCTATTATTGTCTCGCCAAACGTTGCCGCACCAATCACGTAGCACCGAACAAGTCGCCAACATCGCACGTGGTGGTTACATTTTGCGTGACAGCGATCACCCCCAAGCCATTCTCATTGCTACCGGATCCGAAGTCGAATTGGCGGTCATTGCGTATGAACAATTGGCACAGCAAGGCATCGCGGTGCGAGTGGTAAGTATGCCATCCACCGATGTTTTTGATGCTCAACCGCTTGACTATCGTCAGCAGGTATTACCATCCACCATCACCCAGCGTGTGGCGATAGAAGCCAGTGCACAAGATTACTGGTACAAATATGTTGGTTTGGACGGCCAAGTGATCGGTTTACATCAATTTGGTGAATCAGCCCCTTATCAGGATTTGCTTGAGCATTTTGGCCTAACGGTAGACGCCATCGTGACAGCGGTACATGCTTGCTTGTAATTGTTATTATTTTGGTAACTATTCACCACAATTCAAGATGCGCCAAAGCTGGCTTTTCCCCAAGATTTTAACGCTCAGGGGGAAAGTCAACTTTGGCGAGTCCTTACAATTATTTTTACGGTTGCGTGTCGGACAATCGCCCCTCGGCAAGACATGATTCTCCCTGCATTGGTTTGCTAAAATTTGACCATTATGCTTTAATGTTTCTATTTGTAGGTTTGGCATTATGTCGATGCAGCTTCATGAAATACTCAGTTGTTTATGTCTAGCTCCCACCGATAAAACAGCAGAGGGCGTTGAAAAGTTTGAAATAAAACGTCCTACTGCTTCTTGGTTTTCTTCATCCTCTGAAAAAAAAACCTCACCTCCAATTTTTCAACTTACGTTTGCAACTTCAAAGCAAGCTCAAGCCGCACACAACCAAATCGTTAAACAACAGCCCAAACAACAAGATGCCATTACACAGAAAAAAAGTGTGTTAACACTGCCCTTTGCAGACTTAATTTATTTACTCCCGCTTGATAAATTAACAACAGCAGGTGTTCCAGAAGAACATCTCCAAAATATGCGAGACACTTTGACTCAATTAGCCGCCTTAGCTCAAGCAAAAGAATTGCAAGTTGAAGGCGAGTCCTACCCGACTGACAATTTTATAAAACGCGTCATTATCGACATGCTGCTTGGCCGCGAACTTGACTGTCAAGTCACAAAAAGTGGGCTGACTACTGACGATGATGATAGCGAAGACGAGACAGTGTTGTCCTCTGACGGTTCACCTCCATTATACCTTGCAAAAAACTCCACCATGGCAAATTGCACATTCGAGCAATATCCATCGTTTCTAGCCCGCTATAATGTGCAATTTTCTAAAGCATTCCCAGACTGTCCAGAAATTAAAACTCTTACTACCGACAAAGATGATCCAACCCTTTGCCCTGGCACTGTGAAATTAACCTTTGAAACCGCGGGCAGTCGCCGTGCATTCATCGAACGAGTCAACGCCACCCAAGCAATCATCTATACCCAGTCAACAAAAAGTGATACCGATACGGACGTGACTACGGTGGTACGACAAGCCTCCATAAATTCACTTGATACAACGGTTTCACAAGATGAATCCGCACCACACAATGAATATAACGTTACGATTGACCGTAGCAGACTGCTTAGTCTGTACCCATCAACAGCAGACGATAAAAGCTCCGGTGCACATAAAACCGCAATGTCACACCTGTCTGAATCCAACTATATTAACTATGTACGCAGAACCCTTTCGACCAATCGCAATTCACTATCGGCTAGCTTTAATGATTATCTGGCCCAATTATCAACCGAGCATACCCAAAACAAAAGGGTTCGCGTCCTAACCATTAACCCATTGATCAGCACCATAGGGAATGTGCAAATTGCTTTTCCTAGCAAAGAAACGGCAGAAATCTTTTTAGAACGGTTACTCTATCCACACCCTAAAGATGCGAATAAAAGACCTAAAGTTAAAGGCAATAAATATTTTCGCAGCACGCAATGGCTTATAGAAATCCCAGCTTCTGCACTTTACCAACTTTTGCCATCGGCTGCTTCCAACCAACCTGAAGACTTTAATGGCGAACGGATAAAAAATCTTTTGCATGACATTCAAACCCTTGCAGGAACCTCTAAAGCGACTCGGGGAAATATTTACCTTACTGGAGCAACTGAAGCGATTCAGGGAAATCGTGTTGAACATGGGTACACTCATGCACTGGAACACATTCGTCATAAACTCAATAGAGTCTGGTTAAAGCCTCATGGCTTACTCCAAAAATTATTTATCGATAACAGATACAAGCTTCTTTTTCAGGAACAAAGTGGACGGCTACAAGTCGATAAGGTTTCGGTGTCCGGCACAGGTGCTGTCACATTAACCTTGTCAGACACGATGAGCGATGAAGATATCAAACAATTTAACGTGTTGTGTGCCACAGCCAATGTCAGATTCCTCTGTGAATCATCGGCTTCACCGCGCGATTACCAATTCTCCTTTCGCAACTTTACCCAATTGACACATTGGTTATCACAGCATCCTCGCTTTGCACCCATCTCTGGGGAACACGCCCATTTAAATCAAGTGGTCGCCCGTCAACAGCAGAAGGTTCAAATTGAATCCGCCATTCCTAACGATGCCAAATGGTCAGCCGATATGGATCCATCGTTTCATCAATCCAATCACACTATTTTTGATGAAATGTGTAATTTGTTTCGGGCCTGGGGTGAATCTTCATTATGTATTGATCCGCAGCAAGGGATTCTACACACAGAAAAACCACCCATTCGTATGCAATTTGTGCCAGTCCTGCAATACGGGGAAAGTGACAATCCGAAGTACACTGCGTCGCATATTACCACCAACGCATACCCCGCTACGGGAAAATTTAAATTAACGAATCGAGAGATGATTCAGACACTGGCTAAACACATACAGGCCGAATTGATACGAGCATATTACACTCCTGACGCAGCAACCGCTCAAAAAAACCCTACTATTTCATTGACTATCACCGCAGAGCCACCCTCACTGATTGAAACGGTGAAACAGGAATTGTTGAAAATCCCAAAGCTACAGCAACGACTTTCACTTGAGGTTGTTGATCGCGACAACCCAGCTCAAAAAGTTACCTTAAAACCCGGCCCCTGCTATGTGAACGGTGAATTGTGGTCCTTGAGCAGCTCTGAAAAAGATACGCCACCAATTTTTCGACTGGATCCTGACAAACCCTCCCCATCCCCTGGAATCGCGATGGGAATGGGTCCTTCGTGAAACGAATCAAAAACACCCCTTGCTTATTACAAGCGCCCGTTTTTATGAAAAGCCATTGATTTATGAAGGCATTTTATTATATAATCGTCTATCGTATTTTTATTTTGGTTAGTTTTAAGCTTTTTTGGTGGGATTTATGCCATTTTCTACAGACGCGATCGATACCTTGATAGAGGATTCACTACCAAAAGCTCTTTTGAGCGCGCGTAAAGCAATTACCGTACAAACTCTTTTACCGCAGGACTCCTCCTTTGAGATCCGTAGTAAGATTGACAGTACCCTGTCCTATATTACTCGGACGTTAGCAGCCGACTATGATGTGTTTAAATTTCAGTCGATTCACTGGCAACTAATCGTAAACTTCGCTCAAACTTTTGACTCATCTCTTGATGATACTAAGGAAATTGAAGCAGCGCGCAAACAACAACAGATAACACTCAAGATAAAAAAACTGTTAAGAGAATCATCTGAGATTCCCGAACCAGCAAAATCCAACGACATCCGAATTTTTGCCAAGCAAATTTTAGAAAAACAGGATCAGGGTACTGGTCCTGTTGACAAACAGCGCTTAGCAAATAACTTGGCAGCCTGTTATCTCTTATTCGAAGAAAAAGAAGACCGACAACGCTTAACAGAGAAATTACTATCTAGTATGGCTTCTTTTGATGGGAAAGCGATTGATCTAACTGAGCTCAAGTTGTCTGAGTTACAGGAAATTCGAAGCCAAGCGATAACATCGCAACAAACCGATGCAGAGAGACCTTTCAACATTCGCTGGTCAACCACCGCGCCTCGCATACTTGACGAGGTAGCGGGTGATCCCACCCTTACCCAACAATTGACCAGCCGCACTTCCGATCAAATCGAGCTAAGGCCAAGCGACATGCTCGATGCGCAAGAGGTACAGAATGTCTTAGTTTATTTAAAAAAACACTCTCACAGCAATGACGCCATTTACATCTACCAGGAACCATTGATGTTGGATCACCTGGATGTAGACAAATTATTATCCCCCCCTTCTCTCACCGAAGGAAAAGCTGGGTTTATTGTTATTGATTTAGCTGATAGTAATAGGAATCGGGGTCATTTTGTAAATTTAATTATCGATTACAAAAATTCTCAACCCGTAAGCGCTCGCATTGGTGATTCTTGTTATCCCACCAAGACCCCGCTTGCTCAACGACTTGAGAAAACACTGCGAAAGCATTTCTCGGACATTACAATCACCGTTGCACAAACTGAAATAGCCCAAGCAGGAAACATGTGTGGCGATTTAGCACTTCTTGACCTGGAAAGACAATTTTTTGGTCAAGATTGTGTTGTCTACTCAGACACCGATCAACGTCCAGAATCGATCAGACGACAAACTTGCGTTGCTATTGCAAAAAATCAGGCAGGCACCGATGCAGAGTTAGCAGAATATTTAGCTAAAATTCCCTCACTCTCAGCAATTAAATCCAAAGATACGGCCTCTCAATCACTTTCTACGACAACAACGCCTGCGGCAGACTCACCTACTCAAGCAAACAAAGAAACTATACAGGGTGCACAAGGCGTGTTAGAAGCGACCGTGGATACTAAAAATTTCAGTATGAAATTGACCATGCTTTCAGAAACGGCTCCCAGCAAGCAAAGGATGCAAGCAGATCTTACTGAAATATTGAATACGCTTTACCAACGATTATCAAAAAGCGATAGCAAACAATGGCGCAAAACCCCTGAAGGCAAAATCATTGTCACAGTAACGGCTGAAAACATGTCTAACGACACGGTTGATCAATTAAGAGCCCTGATCGACGCATCAGGTAATTTCATCACGGCTAAAACAGCCGAAGCAAACAACCCGCTAAAGCTTTTTGGTAAACAGCGGCAGAGAGCGCATGGTGATGAGCCAGAAACACCAAAACCCGACTCAACAAGCAGCACCCCCAGCCCTAAGTAGTCGTTGATAAGCGCCTCCCATTTGCAGCCCTTGCTGCCTATGCTACGATGGCACGTGGCTTTAAAGCGTGATTTCCACCATTTTTTAACCGATCACATGACCTTATGAACATCATTGCTTATGGATTCAATCATCGTACAGCGCCTTTGGCTTTGCGTGAACAATTAGCGCCGAGCACCCAACAACAATCGACTTGGCTACACGATTTAATTACTCATCAACCGGTGAGCGAAGCCATGGTCTTAGCCACCTGCAATCGTACGGAATTTTACTGCACCACCGCAGAACCCACCGCCATTATGCACTGGCTCAGCCGGTATCAAAACATTGCCCTGGAGCAATTACAGCCGCACAGTTATTTATGGCAAGACCACGCGGCCATTCGTCACACCATGCGGGTTGCCAGTGGTTTGGATTCGATGATGTTGGGTGAACCGCAAATTTTAGGTCAAATGAAACAAGCGTATCAATTGGCACGAAAAACCGGGGCATTGGGTTCCCAATTGGATCACTTATTACAACACGTGTTTGCCACCAGCAAACGTGTGCGCAGTGAAACCGACATTGGCTTAAATCCGATTTCCATCGCTTATGCCGCCACCTCTCTGGCCAAACGTATTTTTACCGATTTTCAATCGCTGACCGTGCTGTTGGTTGGTGCCGGTGAGACCATCCAATTGGTTTGCCAATATTTACAACAATTAGGCATTGAACGCTTCATCATCGCCAGTCGTCGCCCACAAGCAACGCAAGCATTGTTTTCGTCAACAAAAACCATTGAATTTATCACCATCGAAGCCATTCCAACCCAACTTGCCCATGCGGATCTGGTCGTCACTGCCACCGCCAGTCCATTGCCATTGATTGGCAAAGGCATGATAGAAACAGCCATTAAAGCGCGTAAACATCGGTTGATGTTGCTGATCGACTTAGCCGTACCACGAGATATCGAACCCCAAGTGGCTCACTTGTCCGATGTTTTTTTATACAACATCGATGATTTGCAACAACTCATTCAAACCCACTTAACACAACGCAGCCAAGCCGCTCAACAAGCCGAGCAAATCATCGATCAGGCGGCTGAGCATTATTTACGTTGGCGCCAAGCCACTACTAGCAATCAATTGATTAAGAATTATCGTCAGCAAATGGAACAATTAACCCAACAAGAATTGACTCGCGCCTTGCAACAATTAACCGCTGGCCATTGCCCACAGCAAATTTTGCATGAATTCAGTCAGCGATTAGTCAACAAATATTTACATCAACCAACCCAGCGGATTCGGCAAGCAGCCTACGAGGGCGACTTACCGATTGTTGAAGCGCTACGACGACTGTATGAATGATAGGAGAGTGTTAAATTGCTCCGCCTGCCCCCAGACAAATAGAATTTCCATTGCCATTTTCAGGATCTTCATCCTTAGACGCAAGCACGTTTTGCCTGAAGGTAATGTTTTCCTGTGAAAACCCCGCTCGTGCCAACGCATCCGTAAATACTTCTACTGTAATATCTGCCGGCAATTGAGTAATGGTCAATCGATGCTCTTGTAAACAGGTTTGCTGTTGGGTTTTATCGGTATCGGCCACTCTTCCCAACCCCATGGTGAATAAAATTTGTGCTCTGATTCTAAATGCAAAATCATCGGCAGCCGTTTTTGCATCCTGAGGCGTTTGAGAAGATAAGGTCAGTCGAGTCCACACATTTTGAAGACCATTTTCCGCCTTTTCGCCCTCAAGCACTTCTTGTTGCAAAGTATACACACGTTCACCTTGTTGATAGCTGAATTTAGCTTTCGGTCGTGCATTCTTTGCATCAGAATCGCTCAATCGAATCTTCAATTGATCGTTATCACTCAAGTCTTTAATTTGACTATCCGATGGCGCAGCAATAATGGGCTTTATTTGATATTGATCTTTTTGACTTGGATCAAACGTGACCGTAACCAGTGAAGCTAAAAACTCATTGGCGGTTAACACAAACACATCTTTTTGATAACCGGTGACCGTTGTTAAAAATTCAATGTATTGTGATGTCGAGCCTTCAACTTTATCTTCGATGCCTCTAAATGTTTTGCCGAATTGTTGAAAGGTCTGTCGACGCAAACACCGTTGTTTTAACCGCTGCTCGGTAGGAATTCCCTTATGACGCTCCCTTTCAGGGGTCAAAAGTTTAAGACGCAAGAATTCCCGAACAGATTCCGATTGTAGACTCTTTAAAATAGGGATGGCATCACTATGCACTTCCGGGTTGCATAACACGTTGCATCTATTGCTCCTCATACTCTTTGGTAATAATAAGCGTTCCAAAACAGTAAGTTTCCGATGCATTTGCTCCAGTTTTGCGGAAGTTTCAACGGTTTCTGAGTCCAGCTTTTCACTCTCCTCTTTTTCTTTCCATAAATCATCATGTAAATCAGCTTGTAGCATTAAATCCCCAAGCAACACAATAGCTTCTTCTCTACGTGCATTATGCTCCTCTTGGCTTTCTGTTTTATTTTGCTGGTTTAGATATTGATGCAATAACTGGGGAGCAATAAATTCGTGCCATATTCGATGATTTTTAGAATATTGCCGAGGATCAAAAACTCTATCTTTTTTAACGAATGGAATAAGACGGAAATTCATCTGATTTAAAAATTTGTTAAACTCAACATCTCTGCTGACTCTAATTCTGTTGTCATCAGTCGTCTGATTGGCAGGGTCAAAAAGTTCTCTAATTACGTTTCTTTCCGCCGGTTTTAATTGGTTTAACTCTAAGATAACGTCTTCATTGTCAGAAGTAACATTACGAGGCAGGCGCCAGACACGGTCATAATCAAAAAGTTTACACACAGCGGCAATTCGTTCTTCCCGATATGCAGGCTCCAGCATCTTAGTGAGAATATCCTCATAAAATTGCTTATTTTCTACAACACGACGATGCCCCATAAAATATCTTCCTCAAATTAAAATGAAAAACCACGGCGTTGAACAAAACCCATTGATTCTTCATCATAAAAACAGACCCGAAAGTCTAACACACGATACTTAATTTTTTATTAAGGTCGGCTTTTCAGGGTGAGATACCCAAGTTTATTTGCCCGTCATTGAATAAAATAACCCTCAGAGTCCAATCACCTTAACATCCGGTTTCACCATGACATCCTCCGCATTATCCGCCCACCTACTCATTCAACAGCGATCATTTCCTATTTGCCAAGCCTTTGGCGAAGAATATTTGGCTCAACCAACCCAATGGCATGCGCGGCTCATGTTGCCATCCAGCCAAATGCCACCGGCATGGATTAATCAACCAGCTACCTTAATCATGAGCACGCCTCAACAAACACATCGACAATTCAGTGGCATTCTAAAACGTCTCACGATTTACCCCACTGCCGATCCACAAATAGTCTGCATTGATTTGACTCTCACATCGAAACTATCGCTGTTGCAAACACACACCTCAGCGCATTTAAAGACCCAAGGTTTAGCGGTTGATTTGATTCATCAACTGATGTCCACCCACCACTTATCATATCGTTGGCAAATGCTCCCCCCTCTACCTCAACCCGAATTTTGGCGGCAACAACCCGGTGAAACCGATTGGCAATTCTTATTGCATATTTTGCGTCAAATTGGCGGTTACTGCTGGTGCGACACCGCCACAAATGGTAAAGAGCAGATTGTGTTTAGCAATCATTCACAAACACCATCACCCCAACCACTGACGTCAGACAACCCAACCGTCACCACGGAATTAGACATCCCCAGCGGTCTTCGAATGTTAGATCACCATCAAGGCCAATCCTTGCAAGCTCAAATTGGACAGCCGATCGAGCATGAATGGCACGGTGTTGGTGCTTATTCAACACATCACATCGATCAACTTGTCCAATGGCGACAACAAGCACACCAGAACACGACCCAAACCACACTGCAAACTTGCTTACCAGATTTGACCTTAGCCTCGCGCCTCACCCTCAGGTCAACACCGTGGTTGGTTGTCGGCATTAAGCACCAATTCATCACAGGATATATCCCATATACGCAACAGTTAACATTACATCCAACATCACAACCGTGGCGTTTGACGCCCGTGGCCGATACATCCCAACCCAATTGGAGTCTCGGCTGTATCCATACCTCCCAACGCGACACGCGTCAACGCTACTCAGTAACACTTGCTCAACATCCACAAACCAGTCCCCCTTCGATACTGAAATGCGCTTTGGGGGCAAGTCCTTCGACACCTCAACCGGTGGGAATTCATTGGCCATTAATCTGCGATACCAAAGTGATTCTTCAATGGCTCTATTCACATCGACACCAACCGGTGATCATCGCCACGCTTGCTGATCCCACCCGCCCCAGCGTGGTGACCTCTGACAATCCGACCCAGCATCGTTTGCAATTTAATCAACACACCGGTTTTATTCTCGAAGATGCGCCATTGATGGCGGGCATTGAATTGTTCACACCCAGCAGTCGATTATCGCTGCAACACCATCGACAACAACAACACTTGGCGCTTCAAACACAAGGTTCTTTTCACGCGCACGCACACACCCATTTGCACTGGGGCAGTCAACAAGACTTGCATGGGAAAATAAAAAACCATGCTCAATGGCACGCCGATCAACTCTTGCAATTAACCAGTGGCCGTCATCTCTTCAGTCACTCTGGCACGCATCAAACACTACACAGTCAACACGTCAAAATCAAAGCACAACAAGCATTCTTACGCAGTAGAAAAAATCAGCGTCTTTCCATCCGCGAGTTGCAATTAACCTGTCAACAGTCGTTTTTAGGCTGCAGTTACACCGAAGATCTTATATTGCATACGGATCGTTTCCATTTACAAGGTGCCGGAACCGGAACCTTGGTGTTACGTGGCGGCCCCAACACGTACCTCACCCTACTCCCCGACGGCAGTATCCACTTGTACGCACCGATGATACGCAGTCACGCCCCCATCCGTTTCCATGGCGACATTCAAACGGTCTGTGTCCCACCCCCCTTATTCCGCACGCCATCCTCCTCCAAGCTTCCACCGCTACATCCCGCCAAGTTTACCGCGCCACAGCCTCCCACCTGGAAAACACCCACCTTCTTAACCACCCAAAACCACGCGGTGAAAACACCGCAGGAAAATTGATAACGATCACTGGTACGTAATCAAAGTAACTTAGCAACATGCACTCTGCACTCAAATCCAACCTCTTCTCCGAGATTTAAAGTTCGCATCTTGTATGTTAATGAGAGCCAGGATAATCGGATCAATTGTTGTTGGCAGAGGCCGTTATTTTAGGTCGCATCAAGGTGAACAGCATCGCCTTAAAGGCATAAAAAACGGCTTCTTTAAATCATTTGCCAAGCTTCAAGTACGATGGATATAGACTCATTCCACGTCAAACTGCGACCCATGTTTACCGGTTGGTAAGATTTTTCAGTTGGCATTTTAAACGCGCAGTGGGTGGTAGAGAGCGACGTTTGGATTGAAAAAACCGCAGGACTGCCAGGCTAATTCGAGGATTTTTTGCTTGAGAAACGGCGCAAGATGCCGTCCGATGCACACTTAACATTCGCACCTTGAGGTGGAGTGAGTATATGCCTTTATTTAATAAACAACCCAAATCGGTAATCGGTTGACGTGCGGCGCAACCCCCACAAACCCACCAAGAAAAAACCCAAGAAGAAAATGAACAGCCACATTGGCATGGTAAGAAATAAAAAATCCCAATCCACCTGTCCGCAGCCCCCTGCGTGGCTGAATAACAACCGAAAGGTTTCCGATAAAGGCAAAAACTTCAGCATGTAATCTAAATTAGGCAAACATGCCGTCGGTTGACCGCTGGTACTTATTTGCAACCAACTGTGATGACCGGCCACCACAACCCCCAGCAAAGCCGTTAGACTGATCAAACACTGATTGACCACCACCACCACTCGATCGGCAAAGGCGATCCCCAGTCCAAACCACAACGCCAAAATCACGACGATCCATCGCTGAATAAAACACAGTGGACACGGTGCTAATTCGACAATGTATTGCCAATACAAAGACACCGCAATTAATGCGCAACAAATCACCGCGCATACCCCATTCACTTGTTGTCGTGTCATAACCCCGCCTGCTCTAACATGTAATCAATCGCTGCTTGTAATGCTTGTTCGCTGCATTTCGTACAGGTGCCTTTGGCTGGCATCGCACGATATCCGTTCACCACGTGCTGTAATAAAACTGATTTACCCTGCGCTAATCGCGTTTGCCACTCAGTTTGATCCGTCAACATCGGCGCTCCCGCCACCCCATTGATATGGCACAAAGCACAATACTGTTGATACACTTGCTCACCGCTTAAAACAACATCGGCCGGTTGTACGGTATCCACCGTGGGCGCGGTTGATGGCGTCGGTGTTTCTGGTTGCAATAACTGCACCTTTCCCAATGGTTGCGTACGTTGATGGATAGCTTCTTGAGATCGATCATAATAATCAGCCGCGATGGATACCATTGGTAAATTCAGCACCGCACCAATTATTATTATCAAATAGGGGTAACGCATACGCAAGCCTATCCTAATTTGCAAACGGTTGATAATCCATCGTCGTTAAATAATGACGGTAGGATGAAATTTGAGAAGGGTCGATGGGATAAGCAGGATAACAATCGGTGACCGCATAATAATAGGTTTGACGTCCCTCCATGCGTTGAGCCGGTAACAAACAATCTTCCCAACGTTGATTTTGCAACGCTTCTCGACTGAGATCAGCCATGATTGGAATTTTGTCACCTTTGGCAAGTTGTTCCAACACGGTCTTGGGTGCTTGCACATCGTTTGCCAAATCATAATACATTTGCAAATCTTGCTCACTTTTGACAATAAAAAAACTGATCTCTCCTTGCTCAGTCAACATTAAAAAACTGCCCGAACTTTCCAACAAATAAAATTCTACAACGTGATGCTTAACCCGATACGCGCGAAAAGCATCGGCAAACGCGGCATCTTGCAAACACACCGGAGCACTGACTGCTAACATTTGGGTGGCGATTTCCGACATATTTTGAAAATAATGCGCTTGCAACATGGCAATGTTATCCAACACATGTTGTAAAATATTGGGATGACTTTTTTGAATGTACCGTTGAATGACGCCCTCATTAAACGCATCGACCGCTAATTTTTCATCGGCCTGGCCAGTCAATAATATTTTCTGCACCTGTTCATTTTTGATTTGCTCACAAAACTCAATGCCATGCATGCCCGGCATGGAATAATCCACCACCACGACCGACACTTCTGAAAATCGATTGGGGTTATACACCTCCGAATGAATCGCCGACAAATCCAAATTCACCGTTTGATTGGTCAATGGCGAGGAAGTTGTTTCATGGTATTCGCTGACACACCGTCCCATCAACTCATTGGCGCGATGATCCAATTCTTGCAAAGCCTCCAATGCTTCAAACGGCGAATCGTAAGTGCGATACGAAACATTGTCCGCCAATTGTAAGGTAAAATTGATTAGAAACTCGCGACTGTCATCAACAAACAAAATCGTGCTAGGAAAATAACAAGTGGGTATTGAAAATTTAGGCATAATTAATAATTGTCCATCATCTTGCTATTTATGAATCGGATTAAACGCTCCCAACTTCGCTCAATCACATTTATTTACGCATGCTCTGTCTACAAAAACGTCTCAAAGTATAAAGCATTTGCAAATTTATACTACTTTTGTCGCAACTATGCACCAAAATTTTAAATCTCGGGGAAAACCCGGCTTTGTGTGCAGATTGGACGAAGACGGTGTTGAGAAAGAGCAACACCGATGGCTATGTAAGTATTTTGGAGTATAATCTCCATCCAAGATACGCTAAAGAAGGCTGTTCGCGTCAACTGTACCGAAATAGCCACCCTTTTGTCATACCAACGCAAATAGTATGATAGGCGCCCATCGGCTAACCAGACTGTTTATTATGTTACTCTCCACCCTTCGCATCGCAACACGCAAAAGTCCATTGGCTTTATGGCAGGCAAATTTTATTGGACAACAATTGCAACAACGCCATCCGCAATTGACCATTCAAATCATTCCATTGGTTACCCAAGGCGATCAAATTTTAGATCGCTCCTTGACCAAAGTCGGCGGCAAAGGTTTATTCGTCAAAGAATTGGAAAAAGCCTTGCTCAACCAACAGGCAGACATTGCTGTGCATTCCATGAAAGACGTTCCGGCGACCTTCCCGGCAGGATTATGTTTACCGGTTATTTGCCAACGTGCCGAAGCATGCGATGCTTTGGTCTGCCCTCATTCAATAGATTTTATTCAATTGCCGATTGGTAGCAAGGTCGGCACCAGTAGTTTACGTCGTCAAAGTCAGTTAAAACATTTACGTGCCGACCTCAACATCCTACCCTTACGCGGCAATGTGAATACCCGTTTGCAAAAATTAGATCGTGGTGACTTTGACGCGATCGTGTTAGCCGCCGCTGGTTTACAACGCTTGAACTTCACCGATCGCATTCAACATTTGTTTACCATCGATCAATTATTACCGGCACCCGGTCAAGGAGCCTTGGGCATTGAGTGTCGTCAAACCGATCAACACATTCGTCAATTGATCGCCCCGCTGCATGATCCCCTCACAGCCTTGTGTTTGCACTGCGAGCGCACGGTAAGCAGTGCATTGGGTGGCAGTTGTCAAGTTCCACTGGCCGTTCATGCGCAATTCATTGATCAACAGATCAGCATTTGTGCACGGGTAGCGCACCCAAGTGGGAAACCACTATTAGAGAGTCAAATCCGCGGCGCTTGCGATCAAGCCGATCCATTGGCGCAACAAGTGATCACCGATTTAAAAGCGCAAGGTGCATTGGCATTAATTCAACAGGTATTGGCACAATCATGAATGAATTAGCAAGCTTACACGCATTAATTACCCGTCCCCAATCGCAAGCACAGCGCTTGGCGCAACGCATTAGCAGCTTGGGAGGACAGGTTGAATTATTCGCCACCATCAACATTATCCCACGGTTGACCCAATCACAATTGGCGGCACAACTGGCTAAAAAGCCAGCGATTGATCAATTGATTTTTATCAGTCCCAATGCCATCACACAGGGATGCCCTTTGTTACAACAGACGCCAACCATTGCTTGGCGTCAATTGCCATGCATCGCCATGGGTGAACCCTCGGCAAATTTATTGCGTGACCATGGTGCACAACACGTTTTTTATCCAACGCCTCACTATTCAGCAGAAGACACTCTGACATTGCCATCATTGCAATTGGTTACCCAGCAACACATTGTCATTTTCAAAGGCGAAGGAGGGCGTCCATTATTAACCGACACATTACGCGAGCGAGGTGCCCAAATAACGGAAATCATTTGCTATCAACGCGCCTTGCCAACCCCAGATCCCAATAAGCAAATCCATCTTTTACAAACCGGGGTTAACGCGATTATTAGCACCAGTATTGTCAGCGCCGATAATTTATGGACCCTATTTGCTCCCACCGGCACAACCTGGTTACAACAACGACAATGGGTTGTCAGTAGCCAACGCATTGCCAATCATTTGCAACGTTATTCACTCGTACATAAACCCTTGATTGCCCAAAACGCCAGTGATGATGCTATGATTAGCACCTTATTAATGAATGCCACTTTATTTTCACGCCAACCAACGGCAAAAGGAATATAAATGACAACACCATCCAAACCGTCGGCCAAACCGGTAGACGCTTCCACCACCCCACCCTCGCCTCGAAACAATAAACCGCGATTGAACTGGCCACTTATCTTCGGTGGTAGTAGTGTCTTGCTATTAATCGCCCTCATCATCGCAGGCATCGTGTTTTGGCAAAATCAATGGCACCCCTTGCAAATGCGAGCAAGCCAATCCCAACACAACGTAACCCAATTGCAAACACAATTGACCACCCTTGTCGAACATCATCAAGCCTTGGAACAACAAATTGCGCAACAAACACAAACCTTACAAACAGCCCTGCAACATCCAGCCCTCACCCAACAATGGGATTTGGTGACCGTACAAGAATTATTACAACAAGCCTACCTAACCTTGTATTGGCAAAAAGACATTGCCTCTGCCTTACAATTGTTGACGCTGGCCAACGACACTTTGCAAACCATTGCTGATCCAGCGGTGTACCCGCTTCGCGATCAATTGGCACAAGAAATCAGCGCCCTTAGCACCATTCCCATTATCGACGTCAGTGACCTGCTAACCCAACTCAACGCGGTTGCCCAACAACTGGAGCAATTGCCCAGCACGATCACGCTGCCACCCGAATCTTCATCCACATTGTCTGACACTCACGATACATCGCCTACCGATAAAACATCACTGGATTACTGGCAAAAGAAATTACAAACACTGTGGCAACAACTATCCCAATTGATCGTCATTCGTCACCACGCACAACCGATAGAGCCACTTCTATCAACCATGCAACATCAACACCTGCTTCAACAGTTAGCTGCCTTGATGCAACAAGCTCAATGGGCCGTGCTACATCATCAAGCCTCGGTGTATCAACAATCTTTAACCCAAGTGATCGATCGAGTGAACCGCTCATTTGATGTGAAAGCCCCTCTCACCCAGCAGGTATTGCTACAATTGCAAACATTGCAACAACTGGATCTGGATCCAGCGTTGCCAGACATCCACACTTCCCTGCAACAAGTACAACGCTTGTTAAAACAGCAATTCACACAACCCACCACGGAATCCACCTCATGAAATGGTTTATCGGTATTATTTTAGTTACCGTTGTTGCAACGGTACTGGGTATTTTGGTTGTCAACGATCCCGGCTATGTCTTGCTGGCTTATCATCAGTGGACTATGGAAATGCCATTATGGCTAGCGATCATTTTATTATTGCTCACCTTGTTGTTATTACGTTGGCTGGGACATTTGCTTTCTTATGTCTTTCATTTCAAACAACGCGCCACGGTTTGGTATCAGCACCGTCGTCAACAGCGTGCTCAAACCGATACGGATCAAGGATTGCTTGCATATGCCATTGGCGATTGGCCACGTGCAAAAAAGCATTTAAGCAAAGCCGCTGCCAATACCCAAGCGTCACTGGCTCACTATTTATTGTGCGCGCAAGCGGCACAGCATCAACACAACGATGAACAGCGAGATCACTATTTAGCCAAAGCCCAGCGCAAACATCCCCATGCACATCTGACCATTCAGCTCACAAAAGCACAATTCCAAATTGATGACCAACAATATTTAGCCGCGTTATCACTCTTAAATGAGTTACCATCGCAGCACGCACAACACCCTCGGGAATTGGCATTGCGATTGCAAATTTATCGGGCCCAGGGTGATTGGTCGCAATGCGCCGAACTGTTGCCCTCACTGAAAGCAAAATCTGCACTCAACCGAGCAACCTTACAGCGTGAAGAATTGATCATTAAACAACATTTGTTGCAACAAGCGCGCACCGCCGAGGATCAAGGCGCCAAATTGCACCGGGTGTGGCAATCGTTGTCTCATACCTTGCAACAAGAACCTTTATTAATTACCGAGCACGTCCGCGGGTTACTACATTATCAACAAACAGATCAGGCTGAACGTGGATTACGCACCGCTCTTAAGTTGCATCCAGCCAACGCTGTACTGATCGAACTGTATGGCCACACTCACAGTCGCTTTCTGGATAAGCAATTGACCATCGCCAAAAGCTGGCTCAAAACCACCCCGCATCGTGCAACGTTATTACTGACACTGGCCCGCTTGGCCATTGCCAATGAATTATGGGGGCAAGCTCGCGAGTATCTTATTGAAAGTTTACAATTGCAGCCACGTCCTCACACATACCTCACATTAGCTCAATTGCTTGACCACCTTGGCGAAACCACTTT
>WLWR01000157.1 GCA_012103495.1 Legionellales bacterium | reverse complement strand
GACCGAGCACGCATTGTCACCGTGGGTCAATTATCTGGTATTGCCCGTATTTGCTTTTGCTAATACTGGGTTTTCATTGGCGGGATTGGGTTTGAGCAGTCTATTTGATTCCATTACGTTGGGCATTGTCGCTGGATTATTTATCGGTAAACAAGTGGGTATTTTCTCCAGTTGTTATTTGTTGATTAAATTTAAATTGGCCGCGCTGCCAGATCAAATCGATTGGCATCAATTATATGCGGTGTCAATTTTGTGTGGTGTGGGATTCACCATGAGTCTGTTTATCGGCATGCTAGCGTTTGATGGACAATCCAGTGATTACACGCGGATGGTGCGACTGGGTGTGTTAAGTGGTTCGACTATTTCCGGAGTGTTGGGTTATTTGGTCTTACGCTATTTCACGAGTGAGAATCGTCGGCAATTAAGTCAGCGAACAGCCTCATGACGTTGGCGCAATTCCAACAGTTTGTCCAGCAAGGGTATCAACGTATTCCAGTTGTGCACACGGTACTGGCTGATTTGGAAACGCCGCTGACGTGTTATTTAAAGCTAGCCAATCGACCCAATTCGTATTTATTGGAATCCGTACAGGGCGGTGAACAATGGTCACGCTATTCAATTATTGGGCTACCCTGTCGTACGACGATTGAAGTCTCGGATCACCAAGTGGTGGTACGGCGTGATGGAGATGTGGCTGAGCAACACAAGGTTGCAGATCCATTGCGATGGATTGAGGAATTTCATCAACGATTAAAAGTCCCTCCATTACCAGATGTACCGAGATTTTACGGTGGCTTGGTAGGTTATTTTGGTTACGATACCGTGCGTTATGTCGAGGACAAAATAGCCCACTGCCCACTGCCAGATGAATTGAATACCCCAACGATTTATTTGATGGTGTCAGATGAAGTATTGGTGTTTGATAATTTGACGGGTAGTTTGCATTTGATTGTTCATACCGATCCCAGTGTTGACAATGCTTACACACGGGCGCATGAACGAATTGCTGAAATCACTCAACAATTGCAAGCGCCAACCCCAACGCATTTCACGGCTCCTCAAGAATCCGCAACAAAAACGCAGTGGGTGTTTCATCAAACCGAAGACATGTTTAAGCAAAATGTTGCGCGGATTAAGCAATACATTGCCGCAGGGGATGTGATGCAAGTGGTCTATTCTTTGCGTTGCTCACAGCAATATACGGCGGAGCCGATTGCATTGTATCGCGCGGTGCGACATTTAAATCCATCACCTTATTTGTATTATTTGAATTTTGCTGATTTTCAAATTGTTGGATCTTCTCCTGAAATTTTGGTGCGCGTTGAAGATAACATCATGACATTAAAGCCCATAGCCGGGACTCGTCATCGTGGCGAAACCGCTGCCGCCGATGAATTATTGGCCCAAGAGTTATTGGCTGATCCCAAAGAATTGGCGGAGCATTTAATGTTGATTGATTTGGGACGCAACGATATTGGGCGTGTCTGTCAAATTGGCAGTGTTCAAGTTGCACAACAAATGCAAATTGAAAAATATTCCCACGTAATGCACATCGTGTCGCAAATCAATGGTCACCTGGTAGAGGATCAACCGGTATTAGCGCCTTTGCGTGCGGCACTACCCGCTGGTACTTTATCGGGTGCGCCAAAGGTGCGCGCTATGCAAATTATTGATGAATTAGAACCTTGTCAGCGTGGTATTTACGGTGGTGCGGTGGGTTATTTAGCGGGATCTGGCAACATGGATACGGCGATTGCTATTCGCACGGCGATTATCAAAGATGGGCGAATGATTGTACAAGCCGGTGCTGGTATTGTGCATGATTCTGTTCCAGAATTAGAATGGCAAGAATGTTTGAACAAAGCCAAAGTATTTTTGCATGCTTTAGCAATGGTTGAGCAAGGGTTTTAACATGCTGTTGATGATCGATAATTACGATTCGTTTACTTACAATCTGGTGCAGTATTTCGGGGAATTGAATGTCACCACGCAAGTGGCACGCAATGATCAAATAACACTGGATGAAATTGAAACGCTCGCACCACAAAAAATTGTCATTTCACCGGGCCCCGGTCGGCCAGAGGATGCTGGCATTTCATTGGCGGTGGTTGAACGATTTGCCGGGCGTATTCCGATTTTAGGCGTTTGTTTAGGACATCAATGCATTGCTCAACAATTGGGCGGACGTATTATTCGCGCCCATCGCATTATGCATGGCAAAACGTCGTGGGTGTTACACGATCAAAGTGTTTTATTTCGTGATATTCCCAATCCATTGAAGGTGACTCGCTATCATTCGTTGGTGGTAGAGCCCAACAGTTTACCCGATTGTTTGCAAATGACTGCGTGGACACAAGTGGATGATCAAATGGAAGCTATTATGGCAGTTCAACATCGCGAACTCGCTTTGTATGGTGTGCAGTTTCACCCTGAATCCATAATGTCTGAGCACGGACATCAATTGCTGATGAATTTTATTGAATGAAATAGGTCTTTCATGTTGGACATTAAAGAAGCGATTCATCAACTGGTGAATCGTAACAATCTAACCGATGATCAAATGACGCAAATCATGCAGCAAATGATGTGTGGGCAAGTAACTCCGGCGCAAATGGCCGGTTTGTTGGTTGCGCTGCGGATGAAAGGTGAAACGGTGACCGAAATTGCTGCGTGTGCCAAAGTGATGCGAACCTTGGCGATACCGGTTGTGGTGCAGCATCCACACCTGGTTGATTTGGTAGGAACGGGTGGGGATGCACACAATACTTTTAATATTTCAACCGCCAGCACGTTTGTGGTCGCAGCAGCCGGAGGGGTGGTCGCTAAGCATGGTAATCGTTCTGTGTCTAGCCAGAGTGGTAGCGCCGATGTGTTACAAGCAGCCGGCATTCACATTGAATTGTCCGCACAACAAGTGATGACTTGCATTGAGAAATTGGGAATAGGGTTTTTATTTGCGCCTATGCATCATCAGGCAATGCGTCATGCTATTTTGCCTCGTAAGCAGTTAGGCTTGCGTACGATTTTTAATTTGTTAGGTCCATTGACCAACCCTGCTAAGGTGACTCAATACGTGTTGGGTGTTTATGCATCACAGTGGTTGATGCCGATGGCGCAAGTGTTGCATCAATTGGGAGCAACCCATGCATTGGTAGTGCATGCTGAAGATGGGATGGATGAAATCAGTTTGCAAACATCTACCCAAGTAGTGGAATTAGTAAAAGGTAAATTTGAATCATATACTATTGAACCAGAAGACTTTGCCATTGCACGTCAAGATTTACGCACCATTCAAGTGTGTAATAGCCAACAAAGTTTACAGTTGGTACAGCAAGCGTTGGCCAATGAAACGGGTGCGGCGCGCGATATTGTCGCACTCAATGCGGGGGCTGGTATTTTTGTGGCGGGATTGGCCGATACATTGATTGAAGGGGTTCGTGTTGCCCGTGATGTGCTTGCCAGCGGCGCCGCACGAACAAAGTTTGAGGCACTGCGAGATTTGACGCGGTCATTTTGAATTCAGGCGTTGTTGCTCAGGAAATTTTTTACTTAACCGTGTGTTTAGCGCGTTTCGCGAGTGTATTGTTGCAGATTATTTTTCAAGCCTCGTTGTTCAAATGGTTCAGCGAAAGTCACGGCAGGTTTCCCTGCTGATTGATCAAAATAAGTTGTGTCTATTCAGCAAAATTTTAAATCTCGGAAAAAAGTCAGCTTTGAGTGCAGATTGGAGGAAAAGGAGGAGCAACGTTTGGTTACTCATCTGATTTGATAGGATGGTTTAAACATACAGAAGATTCAATCATTGGCTTGTAAAGCCGACAATTTTTGGATGATGCCTTGATGATAGATTGGCGCTAAAGCCAATGAATTTTGTTGGCAGCAATAGTGAATGTCTGCTTCGTATCCTAATGTCAACAGGCGTGATACGGATG
>WLWR01000156.1 GCA_012103495.1 Legionellales bacterium | reverse complement strand
CACTTATTGATGATTCATCGTATTGTTGATCGCCATCCACCCAACCACTCTTAGCTAGTGAAGGTTGTTGTGAAGCAATCTCTTCACTTATTGATGATTCATCGTATTGTTGATCGCCATCCACCCATTTAAAATCCTGTTGCAATCCATATGCCTCAATGAATTTTTCACGGTGTTCCACCACAGGCAACACTGCAAAATAAACACCCACCATAATGATAAAGTGTTTGGTAAGATACTCTTGATCCGGTTTTTTAAATTCTACACTGGCATTCTTTATTTTTTCTAAAATAACCTCTAATCCTTTAATAAGATCCAAAATGTTATGTTGGCTTAATTCATTAAAAAAATAGGCAGAAACGACCTCTCTTAAAAAACATTCGCGAAGATAATCTCGGTCCGATGATTCTAAATAGCGAGTTGCTTCACTAAGCAGGGGCGTTAAAATATTGTTTAATTCTGTAATATTAGAGTTTTTCAATTCATGCAAAAAATAAGCATGAGCAAGATCTCTTAAAAAATATTTGCGCAAAAAAGACTTCTGTTTCTGACTTAAATTGCTATTAGCCTTAAATATCTTCTTTAGAATGCCTTTTAATTTTTGGATAACCCTTAAAATATCATTTTTAGTTCCCCCTTTTAACTCCTCTGCAAGACATTTTTGCACATGAGATCGCAACCCAGAACCATTTTTGACCTCATCACTCCCTATGAACCTTTCTTCAATTTTGAAAAATAACTCTCTTATTTCCATTTTTTGAACGTTACTATTCCTACAGTAATGAACTACTTGATCTTTCGATAAAGTGAATAGCCCCAATACTCTAGGGATGAAACCATCAGAAAACACCCCGTTTTCTTGTAAAACCTCAATAGTCGTTACTGGGATTTCTTTACAGTCTTGCGGCCATGAAAACTGAATTTTGTTTTCTGCTTGCATTCTTGAAACACTGATATTTAATTGAGGCATTGACGTTTGCGTTAAAATTTGTTGGATCCACCGAACCACAAACAACAATTGAAATCGATAAGCATCACCAGAACTTTTGAATAGATAAGAGTTTGTTGGTTCTTTATATGGCAAATTAGGCATATTGGTGTTCACACAGCTACTGACCGTTAGTTTATTCTCGCTATCAGAATCAGAGTCTGACGTTTTAGCTTCATTATCAATAGAAGTCCCTGTTGTCCCCGATAAATCAGCTAAATCCTCAAAAACCTCATGAGTATCAGTAACAATATTAGCGATTGGAAGGTTTCCCCCACCAGTAGTAATAAAATCAGCTAATCTAACAACTTTATATAGAGCTGTAGCCAAAATACTATTCACAAAACCAATCCCTCCTTGATCAGGATTGGTAACCTCAGAAAGTCGCGCAACGGTGCTGCGACTATGACTTCTACTAGTAGCAGTACTCGAACGACCTGATGGAGGAGGAGCAATATGGTTACTTGGCACTTATACCTCCTTATTTAAAACATAAAAGAATCATATCGGCCGATATAAAACCATTTTAATTATTTTTTGTAAAATTATTTTATCAACTTTAACCAAACAACCGATTGGTTGCTCCTCGTTGGTCGCGTTGACGATAGGTTAAGGCCTCAGCCAAATGGGCTGAGGTAATTTGCTCGCTGTCAGCCATATCGGCAATCGTACGCGCCACACGCAACAGACGATGCATCCCACGCATCGACAATTGCATTTTTTGCATTGCATCATTTAACAACCGCTGCGAATCACTCGCCAATTCACACACCGCCGGTAATTGCTTTGGCGAAAGTTTGGCATTGATAACCGTTTGACGCGCCAACTGTCGCTGTCGGGTTTGCCACACGCGTGCTCGTACAGCAGTACTGGTTTCACCCACCTCGGTTTTCTCACTGATAATTTGCGACATTGGCGCCACAGGGACCGACACCCACAAATCAACCCGATCCAACAAAGGCTGCGAAATTTTATGCTGATACCGCTGAATTTGACCAGGAAGACACCCGCAATCTTGTTGCGGATGGGTTAAATAACCACATGGACATGGGTTCATCGCCACAATCAATTGAAATTGCGCGGGGTACACTACTTTATATTGCGCACGCGACACATGCACTACCCCCGATTCCAATGGTTCACGTAACGTTTCTAACACGCTGCGTTGAAACTCCGGTAATTCATCCAAAAATAAAATCCCATGATGGGCCAGCGAAATTTCCCCAGGTCGAAACGGTTTGCCACCACCCACCATCGCCGCCATCGACACCGTATGATGTGGCATACGCAACGGTCGTTGTAACCAATGTTGCAACACAAACACATGACCTTTATTACTTTGCACCGCGGCCACTTCCAAAGCCTGTTCCACGGTTAAAGCTGGCAACAAGGTTGGCAATCGTTTAGCAAGCATGGTTTTACCACTGCCTGGCGGTCCACTGAGTAACACACTGTGCCCACCGGCAGCGGCGATTTCCAAAGCACGTTTGCTTTGTGTTTGTCCTACCACATCACTTAAATCAACCGCTGTGGTTTCCGATACCAAAGGCGGTTGATAAGCATGCGGTTCAATCAAACAATGTCCGGTCAAATGCGCGCAAACTGTCAATAAATGATCACAGGGCAACACCACACTGCCCGGTGGCAAACTAGCTTCATCGGCATTGGCTGGTGGAACCACCAATTGACGTTGCGCTTTTCGAGTAGCCAAGGCAAAGGGCAATACCCCATCAATGGCACGCAATGCACCGGACAATGCCAATTCACCGGCAAATTCATAATTTGCCAATTCATCGCTAGGAATTTGCGCCGAAGCCGCCAAAATTCCCAATGCAATCGGCAAATCGTAACGGCTGCCTTGTTTGGGTAATTCAGCGGGGGCCAAATTGATGGTAATGCGTTTGGTAGGCAATGCCAATCGACTGTTTTGCAACGCGCTACGCACACGATCCTTACTTTCTTTCACCGCAGTTTCTGGTAAACCAACGATGGAAAACCCGGGCATGCCGTTTGAAATATCTACTTCAATACTCACCGGCAATGCGTCGATTCCCACTCTTGCTCGACTCAATACGACCGCCAATGCCATAATGCTCTCCCTCCTTGGTTGATGGCGTTTCATCCATTGTGAATGATGGTTAGAATTTGTGGTTCTGTTATGCTTTCTTATCGCGCACCCAACTTTTTACCCATGATTCAAAGATTTCTGAGTCATGGATCCTGGCGGATAAAAAATAGAGAAGTCATCTACACCGTAGAAATACCTATCAATCTTAGTGATCGGTGGGCTTAGATTTTTTCTTTGGTTTTGGCGGTTTAGCAACTGTCATTTTCGCATACAACAATTCTAATTGTGTTAACTGTTCAGCAAGCAATTCCACTTTCTCACGTGTGTGCTCCAAGACTTTGGTTTGCACATCAAATTCTTCGCGAGTCACCAAATCCAATTTGGACAAGGCGGTTTGTAAAACATCTTTAAAATTACGCTCAAAGTCATGCTCCATCCGCTTAACACTGTCTGGCAACGCATCGCGTAATTTACGCGCCATGTCATCAAAAAAACTGGTATCTAACATTGCAATCCCCTCATTTATAGTGGTTCCAAATGGTGTGTAATTGAAGTATATACTCATCTCACTTCAAGATGCGAATTTTAAGCTTGCATTGAACGACATTTTGCGGCATTTTTCTTGAAAGAAATCCTCGAATGAGTACCGACCAATCCAACGTTTTTTCAATCAAAACACTGCTCACTTAAAATATCGCTAGAAACATCCTCACCAATCGCCAATGGGGTTCCGTGAGACGGATACAACCAAGTATACAAGCTCGCCATTGTAGCGTGAACCTTATTGCTAAGTTAGCGTATTTTTTCGCAAAATGGCTGCTTGCGTTTTTTCCAGGATCCACAACCCATTGATCGACCATTGGTTATACTTCAATCAAG
>WLWR01000155.1 GCA_012103495.1 Legionellales bacterium | reverse complement strand
AACCGGTCAATCCTGTATTGATAAAAAATTGATAATACGCCAACACCACCACTAAAACCCAATACCAGAGTCGATAACGCGATGTTCCCACTGCACGCCAAGCATAAATATAAGCGGCAATGGCAACCATCAATCCAGTTTCAATATAGCTGTGTGCAATCCAATCAGCTTGCTGAATGCGATGAATATCAAAAGGTAAATAAGCAACGACATACCCTAATACCACGATCACTGTAACACCAATTAAAAAAGCATTGATCACCCGCTGACGCCACCATTCATTCGGTGCTAATAAAAATAAAATAGGGATGTAGAGTAATTTTAAATATTTCAATAAAACTTTTTTCTGTAACATCCAAGGTGCGTCACTCCATAATAACCCCAGCAGAATAAGTCCCACCAAACTTGCCACAGCCCAAGTAATAGGATGACGCCACACCGCTTGCCACCGCGCTACAGTTTGACAACTGAACAATATCAAAATCAACGTTGTTGGAAATAAAATACTTTTTAACGTCACCGACAGTGGTAAAACCAATGCAGTTGCCACCAAACTCCAATGAGCCATCCACATCAAATGATGTCGCATCGTTTGCAAATGCTGCATGTCATCTCCTTAATAAGTCACTTGTCACAATCCATCTGAATGCATTTGTTCGGAAGACAAACCCTGTAGGGTAAATGATTGATACGCTCGTTGAATCATTTCTGGTGGACCGGCTGCATACACTTGCCAATTGGTTAAATCGGTATGCCTTTGCACCACTGCTTCATGCACCCAACCACTTTGCCCCGTCCAATTTGCATCAGGTTCAGACAATACTGGCTGATAATGAAATCGCTCTATTGTACGCTGCCAATGCTGTGCCAATTCCGGTAAATACAAATCATTCATACGCCGCGCACCCCAATATAAATAAAGTGAATGCGACAATGTTTGACTGAGTACCTGTTCAATGATTGCTTTTATCGGAGCAAACCCCGTTCCACCGGCTAATAAAATGACTGACTGCGATTGAGGATTGTCATACACACACTCACCTTCCGCCGCAGTGATCACTAAATTTTGTTGCTGTTTAATTTGCGCTAATAAATACCGGCTGTAATCACTATCTGACGCGTGTCGAATATGAAATTCCAATTGTTTAGCCCCCAGTGGTGCATTCGCAATGGAAAAAGGCATTTGACAACCATCATTGGTGACAATATACGTGTATTGTCCTGCTTGATAATGAAACGGTTGTTGTGGCAACACTTCAACTTGAATCACCGTGTCGGTGAGTGGTTTGATATTGGTTACTTCGCACTGAATTAAGGTTTTAACCGTCATCAATTTATCTGCCTATAGATTGAGTTGTTCCCACAGTTGATCAATTCGTTTGATCACTTCAGGATCTTGTTGAATTGGGCAGCCCCATTCACGTTGCGTTTCTCCTGGCCACTTATTGGTCGCATCCATCCCCATCTTAGAGCCCAGCCCTGCCGTTGGTGAAGCAAAGTCTAAATAATCAATCGGAGTGTGATCCAACAACGTTGTATCGCGAATCGGATCCATCCGTGTGGTCATTGCCCAAATCACATCCTGCCAATTGCGCACATCAATGTCGTCGTCAGTAATGATCACCCATTTTGTGTACATAAATTGTCGCAGAAACGACCAAACACCCAGCATGATGCGTTTGGCATGACCAGCATATTGTTTGCGAATGGATACCACTGCCAACCGATATGAACATCCTTCAGGTGGCAAATAGAAATCAACAATTTCAGGAAATTGTTTTTGAATGATCGGCACAAACACTTCATTAAGCGCCACACCTAAAACAGCAGGCTCATCCGGCGGTCTACCGGTATAAGTGCTGTGATAAATCGGTTGCGGCCGCTGAGTGATCCGTTCAATGGTAAAGACTGGAAATGTTTCCACTTCATTGTAATAACCGGTGTGATCACCAAACGGTCCTTCCGCAGCTTGCTCTGCTGGGTGAATAAATCCTTCTAAAATAATTTCTGCACTGGCTGGCACTTGCAACGAATGGGTCAAACATTGCACCAATTCGGTACGACTGCCACGCAGCAATCCAGCAAATGCGTATTCTGATAATTGATCGGGAATCGGGGTAACCGCAGCCAAAATGGTTGCTGGATCAGCACCCAAGGTAACTGCTACCGGGAACGGTTGTCCCGGATGATGACGTTGCCACAATTGATAATCCAAAGCCCCTCCGCGGTGCGCCAACCAACGCATGATAACTTTATTACGTGCGATTACTTGTTGACGGTAAATCCCCATATTCTGCCGCTGGTATTGAATGTTTTCAGTAGTCACCAACCCCCAGGTGATCAAAGGCGCAGCATCTTGTGGCCAGCACGTTTGGATAGGGTATTCATACAGATTGACATCTGTCCCTTGTTTAACTACTTGCTGACACGGGGCGTGACTTAATACTTTCGGCGCCATATGAATCACAGGCTTGTAGAAATTAAATTTTTGCCAAATATCTTTCAATCCCTTAGGAGGTTCAGGCTGTTTTAAAGCAGCCAACAGTTGACCCACGTCACGTAACTGATTAACGTCATCACAACCTAACGCCTGCGCCACCCGCCGTGGATGACCAAATAAATTGGTCAACACGGGTGTGTCAAAACCAGTAGGACTATTGAATAATAAGGCAGGACCTTGTTTCTTTAATACACGATCACTGACTTCGGTAATTTCCAACTTGGGATCGATCGGTAAATCAATTTCCGTTAAATCATCAAGCGCTTTTAACTGCTGAAGAAAATCACGTAAGTCGGTATATTGCATGACCGAGGCTCCATGATAGAGATGGCTATCATTCTTTGCGTTTCATTGCAGCAAAAAATGCATCATTGGTTTTGGTATCTTTTAATCGTTCGATTAAAAATTCAATCGCATCGATTTCATCCATGGGATGCAGTAGCTTGCGTAAGATCCATACTTTTTGTAAATCTTCCGGTGACATTAGCAATTCTTCACGGCGGGTCCCAGAACGATTGATGTTAATGGCTGGATACACACGTTTCTCCGCAATGCGTCGATCCAAATGCAATTCCATATTACCGGTACCTTTGAACTCTTCAAAAATCACTTCATCCATCTTAGAACCGGTATCAATTAATGCGGTGGCCAGAATGGTCAAGCTTCCACCCTCTTCCATGTTACGCGCCGCACCGAAAAATCGTTTAGGACGTTGCAACGCTTGTGCATCCACCCCACCGGTTAACACACGACCTGATGCCGGTGCCACAGTGTTGTACGCCCGCGCTAGACGAGTAATTGAATCCAATAAAATGACCACGTCTTTTTTATGTTCCACCAACCGTTTGGCTTTTTCCAATACCATCTCAGCCACTTGAATGTGACGTGTAGCTGGCTCATCAAAGGTACTGGCAACCACCTCACCCTTGACCGAACGTCGCATTTCAGTCACCTCTTCTGGGCGTTCATCAATAAGTAAAACAATTAAATAGCAGTCTGGGTGGTTCTTTTCAATCGAATGAGCGAGATTTTGTAGCATGATGGTTTTACCCGCCTTCGGTGGCGAAACGATCAAGCCACGTTGTCCTTTACCAAAGGGTGCCATTAAATCGACGATACGCAAGGTAATGTCTTCTGTACTGCCATTGCCTTGCTCCATCGTCAAACGATTGGTGGCAAAACACGGGGTTAGATTTTCAAATAAAATTTTATTCTTAATGCCCTCGGGGCTACCAAAGTTAATTTCATCCACTTTTAGCAGTGCAAAATAACGCTCACTGTCTTTAGGTGGTCGAATTTTGCCAGAAATAGTATCCCCGGTGCGTAGACTGAATCGACGAATTTGACTGGGAGAAACATAAATATCGTCTGGCCCATCTAAATCATTTACCCCGTCTACTAAAATCCAGTCACATTTTCCTTGTGATTTTAGTTCGGCGACAGCAGCAATC
>WLWR01000154.1 GCA_012103495.1 Legionellales bacterium | reverse complement strand
CGATGATCGATATAAATTTTTTTGACGAAAAAAAAATGAAAGCCCCGAAGAAAGTGAAAACCTCTTCATAGAAGATAACTCCTTTACAACTAAAAATCCCACACTAAGGATGTTTGGCAACATCGATTGAGCGAATCGTGAGCCTACTCAATTCTTATAAACTTTGCAATAAGTATCACGAAGAAATCACATGTCTTTCGGTTGTTTTGTTATCATCCGCAATAACGGGTTTTCAAAATAAAGGTTGCTAGCAAATAAATTTTCTTCATCTTTTTTTACCCTCCTTTGCTTACTCCCAACTTACGCAACAGACCATCCAAGGCTGCTAAATTGTGATAATGAATTACTATTTTTCCTTTGCCGGAAGCTTGGTGGTGTAACGCCACTTTGGTATTCAACTGATCGCTTAGTTGTTGCTCCACTTGCAACCCATTGGGATCACGCTGATGGGTCGTGGTTTTGGGCGAAGGTGCGCGAGTAGATTGATGAATTAATTTTTCCGTTGCCCGCACCGTCAAACCACGCGTCACGACTTGTTGTGCCAACATTTCTTGTTGGCGACCGCTGACCCCCAACAATACTTTGGCATGCCCCAATTCCAGTTGCCCATCGATCAAAAGTTGTTTGACCGACGCTTGCAATTGCAACAACCGCAGAAAATTAGTCACACTCGAACGCGACAAACCCACCATTTCCGCCAACTGTTGCTGGGTTAAACCGAATTCATCTTGCAAACGTTGTAAGGCTTGAGCACGCTCCATCGGGTTTAAATCTTCTCGCTGAATGTTTTCGACCAAGCCCACCGCCAATGCAGTTTCATCATTCATCGATTGCACAATCACCGGCACCTCATGCCAACCAGCCAATTGCGCCGCTCGCCAACGACGCTCCCCGGCGATGATTTCATACGCTTGTTCCGTTAACGGACGCACCACAATCGGTTGGATCATGCCTTGATGCTGGATGGAATCGGCCAATTGTTGCAGCGCCGTTTCATCAAACACTTGACGCGGTTGATATTGTCCGCGTTGCAGCCATTCGATGGGCAAATGCTGCAAGCCTTTGGCGCTAGGGGCAGTGTTTTTTTGCAAATCGGTTTGGGTTAATAAAGCAGAAAGATTTTTACCTAACGTCGTTCGTTTGGCGTTCATAATGAAAGACCTCTACATGGCTGACAAAGTGGCAAACGATGCTTGACGACGCAACAATTCACCGGCTAATAACAAATACGCGGCCGCCCCTGGCGAAGAAGGCAAATACAACAATGCCGGCAGGCCATGGCTGGGAGCTTCTGCTAATTTCACATTGCGAGGGATCACGGTTCGATATACTTTTTGTTGAAAATGCTCAACCAGTTGCGCCGAAACTTCGGTCGTCAAACGGCTGCGAGGATCGTACATCGTGCGTAAAATGCCTTCGATTTGCAATGCAGGATTGGCGGTCTGCTGAATTTGCCTAATGGTATCCAGCAAAGCGGCCAAGCCCTCCAATGCATAATATTCACATTGCATTGGAATCAATACCGTATCGGCAGCGATCAAAGCATTGATGGTCAATACATTCAACGACGGGGGGCAATCAATAATAACAAAATCATACGCGGATAATATCGGTGCCAGCGCTTGTTTCAATCGATCAGTGCGTTGAGCATGATTAATTAAGGTGATTTCCGCTTCGGTCAAATCACTGTTGGCCGGAATCACATCAAATCCGGCGGGAGAGGAAGCTTTCACTTGAGGCAATGTTTTTTCACCCAACAAGACTTGATTCACTGAAGCAGTCAACGTCAACTTATCCACCCCACTGCCCATGGTGGCATTGCCTTGGGGATCTAAATCGATCAATAACACCGATTTACGCATGTGCGCTAACGACGCACATAAATTGATCGCGGAGGTGGTTTTACCCACACCGCCTTTTTGATTGGTTATTGCAATGACTTTACTCACACCGATACTCCTTGCTTAACGCGGACGATCCACGATCACCAAATGACGTTCGCCAATGTTGCCAGGGATCTCCAATCGTTCACAAGTGACGTGAAAGGTTGGATCCAACTCGGTAATTTCAACCGCTGGATATTGACCTTTCATAGCTAAAAATTGCGTGTTATTACACCACAAATGGTCCACGTTGTGGAGCACTTCCGCCAGCGTTCCCACCGCGCGGCAAATGAGGGTACGGTAGGCCGTGTCAGGTTGATACGACTCCACTCGTTGACAAATGACTCGGGTGTGCGTCAACCCCAACTCGGCACAAATATGCTGTAAAAAAATCGTTTTTTTACGCCGGCTGTCGAGTAGATCAATTGGTTGATTCGGGTGAACAATGGCTAACACGATCCCCGGTAATCCCGCGCCGGTACCAATATCCAACATCGGGCCATCATCGACAAAAGGTAACACCGCCAAACAGTCAAACAGATGTTTGGTCAACATCTCTGGTACGGTTTTTATACCTGACAAGTTATAGGTTTGATTCCATCGTTGCAGCAAGGTTAAGTAGGTCAACAATTGTTGTTGTTGTTCGGCAGATACGTCGAGATTTAGCGCCGCCACCCCTTCGGTTAACGCCGTTTGTAACGCGTTACTCATGCCGCAACATCCGCCGCGGCATGACGTTTTTTCAAATGCACCAGCAACAAAGAAATAGCCGCCGGGGTAACGCCGGCAAGGCGGGAGGCTTGACCGAGCGTCTCCGGTCGCACGCGTGATAATTTTTCAATCACTTCATTAGACAAACCAGCAACGGCTTGATAATCCAGTGATGTAGGCAAAGTGGTTTGCTCATAGCGCCGCAACCGATCGATTTCCAATCGCTGCCGCTCAATATACCCAGCGTATTTTGCTTGAATTTCAATTTGTTCGGCGACTTCATGAGCTAATTTTGGCAATGCTAACTCGGGCAAAGCTTGCAATTGTCGATAAGTCAACATCGGGCGGCGCAACAAATCCAACACATTGGTTTCACGCGGCAACGGTTGACTGAGCAACGGCAACAAAGCCTTGGCTTGTAGACTATCGGTTTGTATCCATGTTTTGGCAAATGTGGTTTGGTGGTGTTCGATGTCGCGGCGTTTTTGCTCGAACACTTGCCAACGATGATCGTCCACCAAACCCAATTCACGACCGATGGCGGTTAAACGCAAATCGGCATTATCTTCACGCAGTGACAGTCGGTACTCCGCACGGCTGGTAAACATGCGATAGGGTTCTTGCGTCCCCTGAGTGATCAAATCATCAATCAAGACACCGATATATGCTTGTTCACGCGTTGGACACCAACTGGGTAACGCCAATACTTGACGAGCGGCGTTTAAACCGGCGATCAACCCTTGTGCCGCTGCTTCTTCATACCCGGTGGTGCCATTGATTTGGCCGGCAAAAAATAATCCGTGCACATGTTTGGTTTCCAATGAATATTGCAATTGGCGTGGATCAAAAAAATCATATTCAATCGCATAACCTGGCCGCGTGATGTGCGCCTGCTCAAAGCCAATGATCGATTGAATGAATTGCACTTGCACCTCAAACGGTAAACTGGTGGATAACCCGTTGGGATACAACTCTTGCACCGTCAACCCTTCCGGCTCCACAAAAATTTGATGCGACGATTTATCGGCGAACCGAACAACTTTATCTTCGATGGATGGACAATAGCGTGGCCCTACGCCTTCGATGGCACCCGAATATATGGCTGATTGCGGCAAGGCTTGACGAATGATGTCGTGCGTTTGGGTGGTCGTGTGGGTAATGTGACAAGGTTTTTGTACCGGATGTTGATCGCGATGACCAATAAAGGAAAACACGGGGGTGGGTTGATCACCCGGTTGCACCTGCATCACGGAAAAATCCACGGTGCGACCATCGATACGTGGCGGGGTGCCGGTTTTCAACCGTTCAACGTTGAAGGGCGGGTGCGAACCCCAGCGGGTGACCCGATCGAGAACCATTACCCGCCGATCATTTCCG
>WLWR01000153.1 GCA_012103495.1 Legionellales bacterium | reverse complement strand
GAACAAGAGGCTTTTTTTTCCAGCATTTTGCAATTAACCCTAGAAGGGAAAACACAAAAAGTCGTATTAAAAGAATTGCAACGTCATCCTTATAAGCCCAGTGTGTTGCATTTTGATTTACAACGCGTCACCGGTGATCAAATCCTTACCATGTCGATTCCATTGCACTTTTTGAATGAAGACAATGCTCCTGGAGTCAAAGACGGTGGCACCATTACCCACACCATGACCAGTGTTGACATCAAATGCGCGGCGAAAAATTTACCGGAATACATTGAAATGGATTTAGCCGAATTAGCATTGGATCAAACCTATCACTTGTCGGATATTCAATTGCCCAAAGGTGTTGAATTGACAACGGATTTGAGCGATCCCACTCACGATACCCCCGTTGTAAGCATTCATAAAGCTCGCGCAGCCATTGAAGAAGAAACAGAAACGGAAGAAACTGCAGAGCAAGCTGCCGAAGCGGCGCAACCAGAAGCAGACGCCGAATCTTCTGATAATCAATCTTAATTCTCATCTCGCATGTCTATTCAACTCCTTGTGGGCCTGAACAATCCAGGTCCACAATATGCCCGAACACGCCACAATGCTGGTGCTTGGTTGGTTCAACAATGGGCACAACGCGAGCATCTCACCTTTCGTTTTGAAAAAAAATTTCATGGCGAGTACGCAACCTACATGCACGGCGCCACCAAAGTACATGTTTTATTACCCAACACGTATATGAATCACAGTGGCGACGCCATTCAAGCCATTGCTCACTTTTACAAATTACCGCCGCAATCCATCTTGGTCGCCCACGATGAATTGGATTTACCTGCAGGCGTTTGCAAATTAAAAACCGCCGGTGGGCATGGCGGACACAATGGATTGCGAGATGTCATTGAACATTTAGGTGGTGAATTTCATCGCTTGCGCATTGGCATTGGACATCCAGGGCATCGTGATCGCGTGTTGGATTACGTCCTCACCCAACCCAATCAAGCGGATCGACAACACATTGATCACGCCATCGAACAAGTGCTCAGCGTGATGGATCCGATTCTCGCCGGCCAAATGCAATTGGCGATGAATCAATTACACACCCTTAATCCATCGGCATGATAAAACTGAAGTGATCAAACACTTGATCGTTTTCATCAATCAATGCGTAATGTTCAAAGTGATCGCCTTGATCATCTTCACACACCCACCGCATTTTACGTAATTGAACTTTTTGTGAAGGTTCGCCTAGAAATGCCTCAATGTCTTCAATAGAGGCATTACGTGACCGCATGCGTACCGCTTCGACTAATTCGTTTGGCGCACGCCCTGCTTGGGGATAAATTTTGACTTCCCGCAATTCACCAATGTCACCAACACTCAAAGTAAACTGTCCACGGCGCCACAGATAAGTATCCCCTTGAGCCACCACGTCACCCGGCCCCAATTGACTCACAAAATAATCCAAGCTGGCCTGCGGCGGTGCCTTGTTAAATACTTGCATGCAACTTTGTTCACTCACAGCAAAACTGGTTGCACTGATGAAAAGCAGTCCCATTCCCAATAAGATTCGTCGATTGATTCGCATCATGTCATCCTTTGTTTGATGTGCTATTGGCAGTGGGTATTGTATAAGAATTTACACCCAACCTCCATCATCAACCCCTGCATGCATTTTGACTTTAATCGCTTGGGCCCGTGCGGCAAAAGTGCTAGAATCGCCTTCCAATTTCAGTTGAATACAGAGAACCAGCCCCATGGGTTTTAAATGCGGTATCGTCGGCTTACCGAATGTAGGCAAATCCACACTGTTTAATGCATTGACCAAAGCTGGCATTGATGCCGCCAATTATCCTTTTTGCACCATCGAACCCAACGTTGGAATTGTTGCCATTCCCGATGAGCGTTTGGATCAAATTGCCGCCATTGTCAAACCCAAGCAAGTGCTACCCACAACAACGCAATTTGTCGATATTGCCGGTCTGGTCAAAGGCGCCGCCCAGGGTGAAGGCTTGGGCAATCAATTTTTGGCTCACATTCGTGAAACCGATGCCATCGTACACATGATACGGTGTTTTGATGATCCAGACGTTATCCATGTAGAAGGTCGTACCGATCCAATCAGTGATATTCATACCATTGAAGCAGAATTGATTCTGGCCGACTTAGCCACAGTGGAAAAAGCCGTGCAAAAAGCCAGTAAACAAGCCAAAAGTCATGATAAAGAAGCCATGGCAGAATTGGCTGCGCTGCAAACCATGCAAGCACACTTGGAACAAGGTCACTCCATACGCACTTATGCGTTCGACAAATTCAGCACCCAACTGTGCCAACGGTTATTTTTATTAACAGCCAAGCCCATTTTATACGTCGCCAATGTTGCCGAAGATGGTTTGACTGATAATCCCTATTTGGATCAACTCACCACCCATGCCGCCCAGCAAAACACTCCAGTTATTGCCTTGTGTGCTACGTTAGAAGCCGATTTAATCGAGTTAGATGACGAACAAGAACGCCAAGAATTTCTAGCCAGCATGGGTTTGGCCGAACCAGGTTTGCATCGGCTCATCCACGCAGGATACGATTTATTAGGATTGCAAACTTATTTCACCGCCGGACCACAAGAAGTCCGTGCCTGGACCATTCCACAAAATGCACTTGCCCCAGAAGCCGCCGGCGTCATTCACACCGATTTTACCAAAGGTTTCATTCGCGCCGAAGTGATCAGCTTTCACGACTATATCACTTACCAAGGCGAGCAAGGCGCCAAAGAAGCGGGCAAATTGCGAGTAGAAGGCAAAGATTATAGGGTACAAGATGGCGATGTTATGCACTTTCGATTTAATGTTTAGGTAATCAATCGATGGATTTAACGCACATTCAACAATTGGTAGCAGACGACTTTGTCAGCGTCAATCAAATGATCAAAGACAATTTAAGTACCAACATTGGTTTGATCGATGATGTCAGCCAGCACATTATTGACAGCGGTGGCAAGCGATTACGCCCACTGTTGGTTTTATTGGGCGCTAAACTATTTAGTTACGATCAAGATGACCGACATTTGAAACTAGCCGTCGCCGTGGAATATTTTCACACCGCCACATTGTTGCATGATGACGTGGTGGATGAATCTCAATTACGCCGAGGCAAACCCACCGCCAATGCTCAATGGGGTAATAAACCTAGCATTTTAGTTGGTGATTATTTATTTACCCAAGCGTTTCAACTGTTGATTGCCTGTCGAGATTTATCGGTCATTGCCACTCTAACAGAAGCAGCCAACACCATCACTTGTGGTGAAACCCGTCAATTAATGAATGCGCATAATTGTCAAATCACCTTGGAAGATTATTTATCGGTGATCACCGACAAAACCGCGGTGTTATTTGCCAGCGCTACCAGTTTGGGGGGAATTTTAGCCAAGCGCCCACCGGCAGAAATTGAGGCGATGTACCAATACGGTTTGCAATTGGGTAAAGCCTTTCAACTGGTTGATGACGCGCTGGATTATGAGGCACAATCTGACATTATTGGCAAAAATATTGGCGATGATCTTGCCGAAGGGAAATTGACCTTGCCCTTGATCCATATTTTGAAACACGGCGATGCACAGCAACAGCAACTCATTCGCCAATCAATTCAACAAGGTAATTTAACTCATTTGCCTGACATTCTAACGGCGCTTAAAGCCACCAACGCCATTGAACAAACTTATCAACAGGCCAATCAAATGGTCAACCAAGCCATCGAAGCCTTAGCAATCATTCCCGACTCCATTTATCGGCAGGCACTCGTTGCATTGGCTCAACTCACCACCTCACGTAATCATTGAAACCAGCACTTAAATCCGTTACAGTCTGTCACCCTTTGGGGCCTATTCAATATGAAATTGCGGAGTGTAGCTCAGCTTGGTAGAGCACTGTCTTCGGGCGGCAGGGGTCGCTGGTTCGAATCCAGTCACTCCGACCAGTTTCAGCAGG
>WLWR01000152.1 GCA_012103495.1 Legionellales bacterium | reverse complement strand
GATTTGGGGTACTGATGATTTGATCGGCTCCATTCGAGTGCGTTTGCGTCATCAGGATGGGCAGTTGGAATCCAGTTGGAGTATGCCCAATCGAGTCGATGCCCCAGCATCAATTTTGACCCAAAAAGGGCGCGCGGAAAAATTTCAATTGCTGGGGGAGAATAGTAATTACGAAGTTTTTTTGCTGCTAAATGCCAAAAATAACAAATGATAAGAGTTCATTGAGGGTGTGAAAACAAATTGTTTCTCACGATTTGTTTTTGTCAGCGAGTAAAGCAGATTTAATAATTTCCCATCCTTGTTCAGCAGTTTCCGCAAAATGAATCAAATCCAAATCTTGCTCATGAATGGTGCCCTGTTCCACCAATCCAGTGAAGTTAATGGTTTGATCCCAAAACGCTTTGCGAAATAAAACCAGTGGCAGGCGCTCGATTTTTTTGGTTTGCATTAAGGTGAGCACTTCAAACAATTCATCCATGGTGCCAAAGCCACCGGGAAAGGCTGCCACCGCCTTAGCACGCACTAAAAAATGCATTTTGCGCATGGCAAAATAGTGGAATTGAAAAGTTAATTCATGAGTGACAAAAGGGTTGGCGGTTTGTTCATGAGGCAACATCATGTTAAATGCTAGACTGGGTTTTCCCGCTTCGTGAGCTCCTTGATTGGCTGATTCCATAAACCCAGGGCCGCCACCGGTTACCACAAAAAGATTTAACTGTTCTTCTTGTGAAACTAGATAGGCTAATTTGGTAGCTTCTTTACGAAAATGGCTGTTGGCAAGAACTTCTTGGGCATGTTTCAATTGCTTGCGATAGTTTTTGTCATCGGGGTTTTGTTGGCAATTGTGTTCAGCTTCTTCAACCAATACTTGTGCATATTCGGGAGTGGGCGTTTTGGAACTACCAAAAAAGACGAAAGTTTCGTCAATTTCATTGTCACACAAGACTAATTCTGGACGCCACAATTCTAATTGTACCCGTACCGGACGTAATTCATCGCGTAATAGAAAATCTTGATCTAAAAACGCCAATGTATTTTCTGTATCAATCGATGTTTTAATTTTGCTGATTTCTTGTTTCGCGCTTTGAAATGGTTTAGGTTGGAATTCTTCAGTCATCTTCGTTACAAATCCGTAAGTTATTTTTCTGGGCAAAATCCAAAATCGATTGATACAACTGCGGGTTTGATTCAGCCAACGCTGGATCTAAAATAACGCATTTGAAACCTTCACGATTGACACTGGGTTGTAACAACGGTGAGTAATGAATGCGACGATTGCGTAAAGTTGCTAGTCGTCCACTGACTCGTTCAGCCCAATCGCTAGGACGAAATTTTTGACCCTGTTGGGTTACCCCTTCAATGATAATGCGATGATGATGATTCTTTGTCATGTAACTTGACACCCATTAGGACTTCATGTCGTTGTCGTGCACAAAAGACAGTTTATTGTGCGAAAGCTTGATTATCGGTGAGTATAGCATTTATCATAACCAAGCTAAAACAAAGACTTAATTATGTGAAGGAATAAAGTCATGCCCAACCCTAAGTTATCCCGAACGCGCGGGATTTTTTTACTGCCAAACTTATTTACCACTGCCGGGCTGTTTGCCGCATTCTACAGTATCGTGGCTGCTATGCAACAACAGTATGAGTCGGCGGCGATTGCTATTTTTTTTGCATTAATTGCTGATGTTTTGGATGGGCGGGTGGCGCGACTGACCAATACACAAAGTGAATTTGGGGCTTATTATGATAGTTTGGTCGATGTCATTTCATTTGGGGTGGCACCCGCATTGTTAATGTTTAATTGGTCGTTACATACTTTGGGGAAAGTTGGCTGGCTGGCTGCGTTTATTTATACAGCTGCTACGGCATTACGGGTAGCACGATTTAATGCATTGGCACAAAACACAGATAAACGCTTCTTTCATGGGTTGGCTTGCCCAGCGGCAGCAGTGATGCTAGCCAGTATTGTTTGGTTTTGCCAAGTGTATCAATTTGATCATTTTGTCCTGCACATTCTGTTCTTGCTGGTGATACTGTTGCTGAGTTTGTTAATGGTCAGTAATGTACGTTACTACGGTTTCAAAGACATTGATTTACGCAAAGCGTTGCCGTGGATGGCAGCGCTGTTAATTGTATTGGTGATCGTTACCATTTCATTGAATCCACCGCTGGTGATTTTAATAGGTTGTACCGGTTATGTGTTGGCTGGACCAATTTACACGTATTCCATATTGGTGAAGAAAAAATACCATCTGCGTCGTACCCAGCCACACCATCATGATCAGAAATAAAAAATCAGCGTAACGATTTACCATGATTTTAAATAGGCTGTTGGTTAAATGATGGTGAATCGTTACGAATCAGCAAAGTGCCGTTATTCGTGATCCGCACGGTGATTTTTCAATTTTTCTTTATGTTTAATCACTTGGCGATCAAGCTTATCAATCAATAAATCAACGGCACTGTAGATGTCTTCTTCAGATTCTGAACTGGCATTGATTTCTGCTTTGGCGACGAAAATGGTGGCCTCGGCAATGTTTCGTGTTTTTTCAATGGCAAAGGTGACATTGATCGAGGTGATGCGATCAAAGTGGCGCAAGATGCGATCCAATTTTTGCGTGGTAAATTCTTTGAGAGCAGGGCTGACATCCAATTGATTCAGTCCGGTAAAATTAATTTGCATGTTGAAAACTCCTTGGGTTGCTATGTCTGGCTTTTGACCGAGATTTAAAATTATGGTGAATAATCACCACCAAATCTTTGAAAGACAGGCATTGAAACACTGTCTTCACATAAGCTTCTAAATATTGCAGTGAATGAAATTGAAGTCAATAAAAAAAGTCATCTGCCAGCAATCGGTTTGTCAATCAACGGAGTGGGCGGGGGCATGGCTAATATTGATGGCGTATCATCGTACTTGAATAAACAAAAGGGCAATGAATGAAAAAAGGCGGTCATATGACCGCCCTTGGTGTTGGATATAATGAAAAACGCTGGCTTATTTTTTAGATTTATTAATTTTAACTTGACGATACAAGACATGTTTACGCGCAACGGGGTCGTATTTACGTAGCTCCAATTTGCTATTGCCTTTTTCTTTCATGTTGCGTTCATTTACTTCAGCAGTATAAAAATGTCCTGTGTCGGCAGTGGATTCCAACCGAATCAGTATTCTTGGGCCTTTCTTTGCCATGATCAATGTCTCCTAAGACAACGGTTTATGATTGCGAGTCACGTTCGCGGATTTCTTTGAGCACTTGCTCAATGCCTTTTTTATCAATGATCCGCATGCCTTTGGTGCTGACCCGCAGCTTGATAAAACGGCTCTCTGAAGGTAGCCAATAGCGGTGGGTTTGTAAATTGGGCAAAAATCGGCGTCGGGTTTTGTTATTGGCGTGTGACACATTGTTTCCCGTCATAGGCCGTTTGCCGGTGACTTGACATACTTTAGACATAACAATTCTCAATCTGTTGTAATTGTGACGAAATTTAAATAAGCGCGCATTTATAGCAAAATCTTAGGCAGGGCGCAAGCAAAAGTGCTGGGTAAATGGGTGTTTTGCTGATTGGATTGGCTGATTTCTTAATAATTACAAAGTGAGACTATTAAAATTTCCCTAATTCTTTTAACGAACTCGAACCATGACGACTGACAATAATGTGATCCAATAAGCGAATGTCTAGTGGCGTTAAAATTCGTTGTAAACGTTGGGTGAGATCGATGTCACTGGCGCTGGGGGTGGCGATGCCGCAGGGATGGTTGTGTGCGGCAATTACGGCGGCGGCATTGTAACGTAGCGCGTGTTGTACCACGATGCGTGGGTGTACGTGAGTACAATCGATGGTGCCGGAAAACAAAGCGTCAAAAGCGAGCAAACGGTGTTGACTGTCTAGAAATAAACAGGCAAAGGTTTCACGTTCTAAATGGGCTAATTTGAGCCGCAAAAATTGTTTGGTTGCTTGAGCGTTGTCAAATGTTGCCGGTTGCTGTTGTAGCCGGTGTTGTAAATAACG
>WLWR01000151.1 GCA_012103495.1 Legionellales bacterium | reverse complement strand
CAAAGCGGCGTTTGCCAAAATTTTAGAGCAAGCAAAAGCTGTGTTACAAACGTCTGCTGCATAAGGCGATGATGGATCTTGAGCGGCTGCAACAACAAGCACAAACAGCCATTTGTGATGCTGCCGACTTGGCGGCGTTGGAAGTCGTTCGGGTTACGTATTTAGGCAAGAAGGGTCGTTTGACCGAGGTTCTCAAAACGCTCGGTCAGCAAGATCCTGCCGAACGTCCAAAACTTGGCCAAGCCGTTAACCAATTAAAACAAACCTTGCTGGTGCAAATTGAAGGCAAGCAACACGATTTGCAGCAAACGCAATTGATGGAGCAATTGAGCACTGAAACGGTGGATGTGACCTTACCAGCACGGCAAAGCCATCCATTGGGGTCGTTGCATCCTGTCAGTCATGTCAGTCAGCGGATCAATTCTTTTTTTTACCAGTTGGGGTTTTCAGTGGTGGAAGGCCCTGAAATTGAAACCGACTATTATAATTTCACCGCATTAAATATTCCGCAACATCATCCGGCACGTGCCATGCATGATACGTTTTATTTTGCCGATGGGCGGTTGTTACGCACTCATACGTCACCGGTGCAAATTCGTGAAATGGAGCATCGCAAACCGCCGATTCGTTTAATTGCGCCAGGACGAGTGTATCGATGCGATTCGGATGTTACCCATACGCCGATGTTTCATCAGGTAGAAGGCTTGTATGTGGATGAGCAAGTTAGTTTTGCTCATTTGCGCAGTACACTGCAGAATTTTTTTAATTATTTTTTTGAGCAAACGGTGCCATTGCGGTTTCGTACGTCTTATTTTCCATTTACCGAACCCTCTGCAGAAGTGGATATTCAATGCACCCACTGTCAGGGTGCAGGGTGCCGTATTTGTAAATCCACCGGATGGTTGGAAGTGCTGGGTTGCGGTATGGTGCATCCCAATGTATTACAAGCGGTCAATATTGACAGTGAACGCTACACAGGTTGGGCGTTTGGCTTGGGCATCGATCGATTGGCAATGTTGCGTTATAACATCGACGATTTACGGGTGTTGTTTGCCAATGATGTACGATTTTTGACGCAATTTAGTGGGTAGGAGCATCGATGAAATTCAGCCTGGCGTGGTTAAATGAATGGGTTGTGACAGAATCCACCACCGAACAATTGTTGGAATTGATGACGAGTGCGGGATTGGAGGTGGAAGCAACCAATGCGGTGGCCGCGCCTTTTGAACAGGTGTTGGTGGGACAAGTGTTGGCAGTGGAACCTCATCCGAATGCCGATCGGTTAACCGTTTGCCAAGTCGCCGTCAATCAAACTGAACCGCTGACTATTGTGTGCGGTGCTAAAAATGTTGTGGTTGACATGAAAGTGCCGGTGGCGATGATCGGGGCGCAGTTGGGTGATTTAACCATAAAAAAATCCAAATTACGGGGCGTTGCTTCGCACGGCATGTTGTGTTCTGCCACCGAATTGGGATTGGCTGATGAGTCAAGCGGTATTCTGGCATTACCGGTACACGCTGAGCTAGGGCAAAGTGTGCGGGACTGTTTACAGTTGGATGATCAAATTATTGACTTAAATTTAACTCCCAATCGTGGCGATTGTTTGAGCATTGCCGGCATTGCTCGTGATGTTGCTGCTTTAACCGAGGGCGATTATCGAGTGCAATCGATCACAAAAGTGCCATCACAGCTGGCCGATGTGATCCCGGTCACTTTGCAAGAGCCGCAAGGGTGTCGCCAATATGTGGGACGAATCATGCGTGGGATTGATACTTCGGTCGTGACGCCGTGGTGGATGCAAGAGCGATTGCGGCGTAGTGGTTTACGGATCATTCATCCAGTGGTGGACGTCACCAATTATGTGATGTTGGAATTAGGGCAACCCATGCATGGCTTTGATTTGGCACGCATTGACCAAGAAATTATTGTCCGCCGTGCTCAAGCGGGTGAAACATTGACCTTGTTGGATGAGAGTACCATCACATTGCGTGAAGATAGTTTGGTGATTGCCGATGCCAACAAACCGCTGGCATTGGCCGGGGTGATGGGAGGCATTGACTCGGCGGTGACCGATCAAACGCAGGATGTTTTTTTAGAAAGTGCGTATTTTGATTTTACCGATATTGCAGGTAAAGCGCGCAGCTATCAAATCACCACCGATTCGGCACATCGATTTGAACGCGGCGTGGATCCTGCTTTGCAAGTGCAAGCGATGGAACGAGCAACCCAATTGTTATTGGAAATTGTCGGAGGACAAGCCGGGCCTTTAATTCACGAAAAAATATCGGACGCCTTGCCACAGGTCAAGCAAATAATCTTGCGACCGGATCGGGTTAACAGTTTGTTAGGGATGGTGATTGAATCGGAAAAAATGCGAGATATTTTACAGCGGTTGGGTATGACGGTGATTGAACAAACGGATCACTGGCAAGTTCAGGTTCCCAGTTATCGATTTGATATCACTATGGAAGTGGATTTGATTGAAGAAATTGCTCGGGTGTATGGATATCAACAATTGCCTGAGGATTGTTTAACTACCACCGCTACTTTGCAATTGCAATCCGAATCACAGTTGTCATTGACGCAGATCAAACAAACGTTGGTGGGGTTGGGTTATCATGAAAGCATTCATTACAGTTTTGTCGATCCGAAATTACAGCAGTGCTTGGCGCCACAAATTGGGGCAATTGATTTGGCCAATCCACTGGCTGAAGATTTGTCGCAAATGCGTGTTAGTTTATGGCCAGGGTTGTTGACCAGTGTGCGGTACAATCAGCACCGTCAACAAGAGTCAATGCGATTGTTTGAAGTTGGATTAACTTTTACTCAGTCAGCGACGAAGACGTTGCAAACCAATCAATTGGCTGGCGTGATTGCCGGTAGCGCGCAACAAGAACAATGGCATTCATCCAATCGACAATATGATTTTTTTGATATCAAAGCCGATGTGATGAAACTGTTGCAATTGACGGGGCATGTGGTGCGATTTGATTTGGTTAAAGACCAGCACCCGGCGTTGCACCCTGGGCAAACGGCGCAAATTCTAAAAGATAAGGAACCTATTGGGTGGGTGGGTGCATTGCATCCTAGCCTGGTACAGCAATTGGAACTCACCGCTCCGGTGTTTTTATTTGAATTGCAAGTGGTGCCGTTGCAATCAAAGGCATTGACGCATTATCAACCCTTGTCCAAATTCCCATCGGTGCAACGAGATTTGTCTTTTATTTTAGAGGAGTCGGTGACGGCGCAAGCCGTGATGGGTACGGTGCAAGATAGTGGGGCGCAATGGTTGCAGCATGTCACTATTTTTGATGTTTATCAAGGAGAAGGAATTTTGCCTGGGATGAAAAGTATGGCGATTCAGTTGACATTTCAGCATCCACAACGTACTTTATTGGACGATGATATCGATCAAGCGGTGACAGTCATTATCGAAAAACTTAAACAACAGTTGCATATTCAATTACGGGATTAATCAAATGGCAACCTTAACCAAAGCGGATATTGCCGAGCAGCTTTATTTGGATTTGAAATCCAAATTGCCCGTTCGTATATCGCGTAAAGATACCAAACAACTCACGGAAGTTTTCATTGAGGAAATTATGAAAGAGTTGGTGGCGGGAAATCATGTCAAATTATCCAGGTTTGGTAATTTTATTTTACGCGATAAATCTTCAAGACCCGGGCGTAATCCCAAAACTGGTGAGTCGATCGAAGTGAGCGCCAGACGAGTTGTGACTTTCCGATCCGGGCAAAAACTCAAAGCCCGCATCAAACAATCTGCGGTATTGCAAGAGAAGTTGGAAGAAGAATAACATTAAAAAATAACCTCCTAGCCTTAATCCCTCATTGCTGAGAGGCTATCCAATACACGCTTAAAATTTGCAGCTTCAAGCACGATGGATCTATTCACCAAAATTTTAAATTTTGGAGAAAAGCTATTTTTGGTGCAAGTTGGATGAGGTTACTTATATACCCATTCCACTTGCAGCTGCGAACAAGACTCGCTGTTGACCTGTTATTTCAGTTGATATTTTAAGCTTGCAGTGGATGGTAGATTGCGGGGTTTTGATTGAAAAAAACCGCAGGACTAGCGAGCTAATTCGAGGATTTTTTTCATGAAAAACGGCGCAAGATGCCATTCAATGCA
>WLWR01000150.1 GCA_012103495.1 Legionellales bacterium | reverse complement strand
GTATGATATAAGAATAAGTATTATTTGTCAAGATTAATTAAAATTTATTATTATTTATTTAAATTATTTTATTAAGATGGGTGTATATGGAGCGATTAAAACAACAGGTAGCAGAGGCAGCACTCGAGCACTTGGATGATGTAACAACGTTAGGTGTCGGAACCGGTTCGACGATGACGTATTTTATTCAAGCTTTGAGTCGCATCAAACATCGTATTGATGGTTGTGTCGCGAGCTCAATTGCAACAGAGCAGCAATTAAGAGCGGCAGGCTTGCCTGTAATAACGCTTGCAGTAGCCGATCCACTTGCTTTGTACGTGGATGGCGCCGATGAAGTAACATCGCATCGCAGTATGATTAAAGGCGGTGGCGGGGCGTTGACACGGGAAAAAATCGTTGCAAATGCGGCTTCAAAATTTTTATGTTTGGTGGATGAGTCTAAACTCGTGCGACGCTTAGGTGCGTTTCCCGTTGCTGTCGAAGTGATTCCCATGGCGCGAAGTTTAGTGGCGCGTGCGCTGGTAAAACTTGGGGGCGATCCGATTTATCGCGAAGGGTTTGTCACGGATAACGGTAATTATATTTTGGATGTGCACAGCCTAAACCTAGATGAGCCGATGGCCATGGAAGAACGTATTCAGCTTATTCCTGGTGTGGTTGATAATGGGATATTTGCCAAACGCCCAGCGGATAACGTTTTAATTGCTCGGGCGCATGGCGTGGAAATATTCTAACGTGTTTTAATGTGCTTCGTCCCAATTTGTGCCAATCCCGATGGAGACGCGTAGCGGTACTGAGAGTACCGCGGCATTTTCCATACAGGCTTGAACAGCAAGCTTAACGTCATTAATTGCATGCTCTTGCACTTCAAAGACCAATTCATCGTGGACTTGCATAATCATTTTGGCAGGAAAGTTTGTCGTTTGTAACCATTGGTCGATATCGATCATGGCCAATTTAATAATGTCAGCCGCTGTGCCTTGCATCGGAGCATTGATGGCGGCTCGTTCAGCCGCGCGCTGACGTTGTAAATTGCGCGAACCAATTTCGGGTAAATACAAGCGTCGACCACACAAAGTCTCTACATATCCTTGACGATGGGCTAAGGCGCGTGTTTCTTCCATGTAGGTTTTGACACCTGGGTAACGATGAAAATAAATATCAATATATTCTTGCGCTGCTTGCCGACTGATGTCCAATTGTTTGGCTAAACCAAATGCAGACATACCGTAAATTAAGCCGAAATTGACTGCTTTGGATTGGCGACGTTGTTCAGCGGTGACGTTTTCCAAAGACACGCCAAAGACTTCCGCAGCGGTGGCTTGATGAATGTCCCAGCCATTGGCAAATGCGTTACGTAAACCGGGATCACCGGATAAGTGTGCCATGATGCGCAGTTCGATTTGTGAGTAGTCGGCGGCGACAATTTGATGGTTGGGTGGAGGGATGAAGGCTTGACGAATTTTACGCCCTTGTGAGGTGCGTACCGGAATGTTTTGTAAGTTAGGGTTGGTTGATGATAAGCGACCGGTGGCGGTGACGGCTTGATTGTACGAAGTATGGACTCGACCTGTTTGTGGATGGACTCGTTTGGGTAGGGCATCCACATACGTTGATTTCAGTTTGACTAGACTGCGATGGGCCAAGATCACTTTAGGCAATGGGTAATCGTAAGCTAACTCTTGCAGGACATGTTCGGCAGTGGAAGGCTGACCGGTGGGAGTTTTTTGCAGGATAGGCAATTTTAATTGGTCAAATAAAATAGTGCGCAATTGTTTGGTTGAGCTTAGATTAAACGTTTGTTCAGCCAAATTAAATGCTTGCTGTTCTAAGGCTTCAATGTTTTTGGCCATGGCTTTGCTTTGCGTTGCCAGCATGGCTTGATCAATTAAAACACCACACCGTTCCATGCGGGATAACACGGGCACCAATGGCATTTCAATATCACAAAAGACGCGGGTAAGGGATGGAGCGTCTTGAATTTGTGGCCACAACTGTTGATGTAATTGCAAGGTAATGTCTGCATCTTCTGCTGCGTATGGGGCAGCTTGGTCGATAGGAATTTGATCAAACGTTAATTGGTGTTTACCGGTACCGGCAACATCGGTGAAGGTAATGGTTTTTTTGCCTAAATACTTCAATGCCAGTGTATCCATATCATGACGATTGGCACTGCTGTTGAGTACATACGATTCGAGCATGGTGTCAAAGCGAATGCCTTGTAAATGAATGTCGTAATGGGCCATGACGGTCATATCGTATTTTAAATTTTGGCCAATTTTAGCAATGTCTGGATTTCGCAAAATTGGTCCTACATCTTTTAACACTTGATCCAATGGCAACTGTGTAGGCACTTTTGGATCTTGATGTGCGAGTGGAATATAAATAGCTTCATTGTTGGTGATGGCAAATGACATGCCAACCAATTTTGCTTCCATTTCTGTTAATGAGGTTGTTTCTGTATCGAACGCAATGCAATCGGCTTGAGTCAATTTTTTCAGCCATGGGTGCCATTGTTCTTTGGTTAAAATCGTATGGTACTGATGAGAGGGAGTTTCAGGTTGTTCACCTGCTTGCTCACTCAATAAATCATTGAGCCAAGATTTAAACTCTAACCGTTTGAACCATTCGATCAACTGGGAACGATCCGATGGTTGGCAAATCAATTGATTTGGTTGCAGGTCTAAAGGCACATCACGTTTGATGGTGATCAATTGTTTTGCCAGGGGTAATTGCGGCAGTGCCTGACGTAAATTTTCACCCACTTTACCACCAATATCGTCGGCGTGTGCAATCAATTCATCCAATGTTTTGTATTGAGTTAACCACTTAACTGCCGTTTTAGGACCTACTTTATCAACACCAGGAATGTTATCGACTTTATCACCAATGAGAGTGAGATAATCGACGATTTGATCTGGAGCGACACCAAATTTTTCACGCACGCCTGCAGGATCTAACGTCACCTGGGTCATGGTGTTAATCAGTGTAATGTGACTATTGACCAATTGTGCAAAATCTTTATCTCCTGTGGAAATCAACGTTGATAAACCTTGTTGACAGGCGTGTTCGGCCAGCGTGGCAATCACATCGTCAGCTTCAACTTCGTCTATGATGAGCAAAGGCAATCCCATTGCTTGTAAAATTTCTATCAACGGTGGAAATTGCATCGACAATTCATCGGGCATTTTTTCACGATTGGCTTTGTAATCGGGATACAATTTATCACGAAATGTTTTGCCTTTTGCATCAAATACCACAGCAAAATGATCCGGTTGGTAATCTTTGAGCAGACGGCGAATCATATTCACCACACCATAAATCGCACCGGTGGGTTCGCCTTTTGAATTGCTTAAAGGTGGTAAGGCGTGAAAGGCGCGATAAAAATAAGAAGAGCCATCGACTAAGATCACAGGGTTTGTCATGAGAAATGCCACATTGCTTGTAATTGTTGGGTGACTTGCACCGGATCCTTGGCTTGAGTGACAAGGCTGATCGCCGCCACACCGTCCACCTCGGTTGCCATTACTTGAGTGACATTATCAAAAGATATGCCCCCAATTGCAACCAGTGGTGTGTTGGTTAATTGACGCCAAGTATGCAAAGTGGCAATCCCTTGAGGTTGGAAAGGCATGACCTTGGAGGTTGTGGTAAAAATAGGTCCTAATGCGAGATAAGAAGGATGCAAGGCCTGAGCACGGGCTAATTCAAAATAACTATGAGTACTGATACCCAAGCGCAATCCCGCTTGAGCAATGGCCGTTAAATCGGCGGTGAATAAATCGTCTTGTCCTACGTGCACCCCAAAAGCTCCATATTCGATCGCCAATTGCCAATGATCATTGATAAATAATTGAATGTTGGCTTGGCGACATAATGTCACCGCACGTGCGATGTGATCACGCAGTGTCGCCTCATCACAATCTTTCATGCGTAATTGCAGCGTTGAAATTCCCGTTGACATCAATGTTTCAACCCAGGTGGCATCTGGCACAATGGGATAAAAACCGATGGGTTGTTGCATATCAGCAAACGATAAAGTATCCGGCGGTGGATCAAGATCGCAGGTCACGTGAGGCAAGTCTGTGGTTTGCGGTGACCAACCTGGGTGTGCGACCGGTCCAGGGCCTTTGCCAAGTGGTTGTGATTGACGCAAGCCTT
>WLWR01000149.1 GCA_012103495.1 Legionellales bacterium | reverse complement strand
GGTGATTGTTGCAGAACAACGCTATTTTTATACCTCCCAAGTTCGTGTTCTGTTAACTGCAGGGGTTGCACCTCTCCAATATGTGATTGATTGGCCTGTGAAACTATACGGTTGGGTTGAAAATGGCTTGACATCACAGGATGCGCTACTCAAAGAAAATGCCCAATTGAAAGCTGAGCAAATCTTATTAAAAGCGCAATTGCAAAAATTTGCCATGCTCAGCCACGAAAATAAACAATTACGTGCTTTATTAGATACCAAACCCAATATCCCCGGTCGAGTGATCGCTGCCCAATTGTTAGCAGTTGATTCCAGCCCCTTTAAAAATCAAGTTTTTTTGGACAAGGGATTGCAACAAGATTTATACAAAGGACAACCGGTGATCGATGCGCATGGCTTGGTGGGGCAAGTGATCGAAGTGGGACCTTTGACCAGTCGAGTCTTATTAATCACCGATCATCGCAGTGCAGTGCCGGTACAGATCAATGGCAGTGGGTTGCGAGCTATTGCTGTGGGCAGTGGTGTTGGTAACTATTTGCAATTGTCCTATGTGCCTAAATCGGCTGGTGTAGAAGTCGGTGATGTATTAGTTACTTCAGGATTGGATCGACGGTTTCCAGAAGGGTATCCGGTGGGCACCATTACAACAATTGAGTACCCACCTGGCGAAGGGTTTGCCAAAATTTTGGTTGAACCGAGCGCAGAGTTGTATCGCAATCGCATCGTATTATTGATTTGGCCTTCCACCGAAGATCAATTGCTCAACGATTATTTAGTCAACAGTCACGACATAGGACCTTTATCACCATGACTATTCAACAGTGGATCATTTTATTATTCAGTTTAGTGATTGGTTTTGGGTTAGCCATTTTGCCACTGCCGGATTGGGCGAATTGGTTTCGGCCAGAATGGTTGGCGATGGTGGTGATTTTTTGGTTGTTAGCTGATTCTTATCACTTGGGATTTGCCTTGGCGTGGGGAACGGGGTTGGTTTTAGATGTCTTGCAGGGTGGATTTTTAGGTGTCAACGCATTGGCAATGACCTTAGTGGCTTATCCCACGATTAAATTTCATCGACAGTTACGGAGTTTTCCTCTGTGGTTGCAAACGTCGATCATTGTTGGTTTATTGTTGATTTATCGGTTGGCTATTGTGATTGCTCACGGTATGTTGGGGGATTATGTAAATTATCAGCATGTGATCTTGCCTGTGGTGACCAGTGGGTTATTATGGCCTTGGTTATATCTATTGCTAACTGATTTGAACCAACATGCACGAGCTTAATGACCCTGGGTGCCACAGTTTATGATGAATCTTCCTACTTATATCACCGGTTTGCGGGTCTTATTAATTCCAATTTTAGTGATTGTGTATGGGTTGCCAATGCCAGGCAGTCATTGGGCGGCCGCCTTGATTTTTGTGTTGGGTGGGGTAACCGATTGGGTGGATGGTTATTTGGCGCGTAGCTTGGGACAAACCTCACGCTTTGGCGCATTTTTGGATCCGGTGGCTGATAAATTAATGGTAGTGATTGCCTTGGTGTTGGTGATTGGTTTCAATCAACTGCATTCGTTGGTATTTGCTGTGATTATAATTGTCGGACGCGAAATTATTGTGTCAGCGTTGCGTGAATGGATGGCTGAATTGGGCAAGCGGCATTTTGTTGCGGTGAATGCTTTGGGAAAATGGAAAACCACCAGCCAAATGGTTGCGGTGACACTTTTGATTTTGTATCAACCAGGACAAACATTATTGTTGATTATTGGCGGGGTCAGCTTATATATTGCCGCTGTTCTTACCGTTTGGTCGATGTGGCTTTATTTACGCGACGCTTGGGTTGAAATCAATTCTTAATCCACTTGCATGGCAACTAAGAACAGCGATTTATCCAGCGCGATAAAAAAATCTTGGTATAAATTAGGATCGGTCATGGTGCGATGATCGCGATTCACGTTGAGCCGTACCAGGGCACGTTTGCCTCGCAGACGAAGAGTGACGGTTGCTTTGAGTGTTCGGCCATCTAAGCGGGTGCCGGAAATGGTACCCAGTTCCATGTCCGCACGATCAATAATAAACCCTAAGTCTTGTAAAGTGGCGACAATGGCGCGCGCGATTTTAATTCGATCCGTGGTGTCATACGCTCGGGTTTGTAATTGGCGTAATTCCAAGGAATTTTCACTGTGCGCAGCTTGGTGAGACGGATCGAGACAGCCCCAGAGTAACCCGGCACAACAACAGAGTATGATACAGCGTAACTTCATCACGTCATTTAATTAAACAACAAGGGTTTGCATTGTAACTGAATTAAAGATAGTTCGGTAGTCGATGGGTTACGCTAGGGTTTGTTCTAAAAAGACCGCTTGGGATAATTTAGCAAAAAAATCTTGATACACACTGTCACGATGAATGGGTTCGGCACGAGTGCGTTTGCCGTCGGTATCCCACACTTCATGTTGGAAAGTGGCTCGTATTTGATGCGTGTGGGCGCGTGCCGGTGTTGCTTGTGTGACCACGGTGACACGGATTAATTGTTGATGTTCGACGCTGGTATGAACCCCTGCTGCCACGCCAAGAGCAAGAAGGGCAAATTTTTCACCGGCGTTGCCGACGGTGGCGCGTTTGGCCGCAGTCACAATGCCCAACGGCTTATTGGATTCTTCAATGGTATAGCCTAAATCTTGTAACACGGCAATGGTGGCAGTCAGTAAAGTTGTTTCAGAGATATTATTAAATTGACGAGTTTGTTGGGCGCGCGTTTCCAAGGTGGTTGCTGGTAATGAAGGAGAGGATTGGATGCACCCTAGCAAACTCAATCCCAATATTAATAAGCCACTCCAATATGCTTGAATCATTGTAACTGCTCACTATATCTTGAATGAAAACGGTATTTCAAAATGCTCTGATAGCCCCTTATGCCGTGCTTTTGCAGCACAATTTTCATCCCATCTGCATTCAAAGCTGACTTCTCCTCGAGATTTAAAATACTTTGGTGAATATACCCATTCCACTGCAAGCTTAAAATATCAACTGAAATAACAGGCCAACAGCGAGTCTTGTTCGCAGCTGCAAGTGGAATGGGTATAGATATCCAGCAAATTAATTTAGCCTTATTAAATTATCTGCGGAAAATCATCTTATCTTTGCAAGAATTATACCCAAATCAGCAGGGCCCATTAGGACAGAGCCTCTCTCTTATAAGCCATTTTGCTCATAGACTACCACTCAGCAAATACCAAACCGGGAAACAATTTTTTGCATTAATGCAATGTCTCAACCAAGAAATGAATCGGTCTACTAACTCTAGTAATCTTAACCACACTCCAGATTTCTCTGCTGTAAGCGACGAGGAACTCTGCCAACAACTCGCAATCTATCAAAAAGATCTGAAATTGAAAGATGCAAGATATTCAAGCCGCAGATCTTCAGAGCGAGAAAAAATCAGAGAAACCCTACTTAACTTACTACCGATAGCCACTGTCTACCACTCACAATGCGAACCACCTGCCAGCAAAAAAGCAATCATACAAAGTTGGATTATTCTCTACAGCCAAGCGGCTCGTGACTTAGAAAAAGCCGACACTTCTCTAAACTTACAAACTTGTCAAAAAGCACGAAGCTACTTGATGTATACCCCCACGGATCCATCCGCGGCATGGGTTTCTTCCATCGTGACCAAAGAATTAATCACCTCAGTCAATAAATTGTTAGCACCCAGTCATCGCTCGACTCACAGCAAGCATCATCGGTAAGGTTACGTCAATCGACCAAAAGGTACGGAGAGGGCGGGATTCGAACCCGCGTGGGACGATACGCCCCCAACTGATTTCGAGTCAGCGCCGTTATGACCACTTCGGTACCTCTCCATCGTCATCCATCAGCTTGTGGAAGTTGAATACCCAAACGCTGGGCAACCGTTTCATAAAATGAAATCACATCGCCTAAATCTTGGCGAAATCGATCTTTATCGTATTTTTCTTTGGTGGTAGCATCCCAAATACGACAACCGTCAGGCGTGAATTCATCACCCAGTATCAATTGCGTCCCACTGCGACCAAATTCCAATTTAAAATCCACCAGCAAAAATCCAGCTTGAGCAAACAGTGGCAACAACCATTCATTAACGGTCAAACTAAGATCCCGTAACTGTTGGATTTCCACCGCTGAAGCCCAGCCAAAAGCAATAATGTGATC